>NZ_JBNPVT010000009.1:0-259213 GCF_050434205.1 Paraburkholderia sp. GAS348 | reverse complement strand
GAAGTTCGGCGGCCTCTACGCGTTCTCGAACAACACGGACTTCACGCTGAACCGTGCTTACAGCGCGGGCGCAAGCTACGACTTTGGCCCGTTCACATGGACGGGCCTTTTTTCGACCAGGTACCCCCGCACCGATGCAAAGCTGCTACCACGGGCCTGAATACTTGCGGAGCAAGTCACATGCGTGTTGAAGTTTTGGCGGTGGTGCAGACCAAGGACGCAGGCGAAGAGCAGCGTAGTCAGCACGCAGGCCGCTGTGGGCCGGACACCAACACGCGAGAAGGTGTCAGCCTCGCATAGCGCCAAGACTTTTAACTGTTAGTCCCCGGTTGCGAAAAGCGGGCGTGCGCTTTCCGCATGTTCTTTCGAAGCGTGTCGCGTGACGGACTTCTCTTTATAAGATTCGCGTCAATGGTCGCGACTGCATCAACTGCGTAAATAAGACAAGTGACCACCCTGACTAGCGCGTATTTCAACTGGTTGCTACCCTAAAGTTCAACCCCCGTTACCCTAGAGGCCGAAACTCGCCAGCGCGCCTCCGCTCAAGACTCCGGCGATAATCGTTACGCGCGCACATCGAATCGGCCCGCCATCGCCCCTCATTTGATGGGCTTTACCCTAAAAAATAGAAAATTGCTTCCCCCACAGGCATCTTAATTTTAAGCATTAACTTACCTAGACTGTAGTCACTGGTTACGAGCAGGGTTGTTCGTAGCAGCAAACCGAAACGTCGAGGTAAATCATCATGAAGACCCTTATTCAAGCAGTTGCTATCACGGTAGCGCTTGTCGCTCCTATCACGTCCTTTGCTCAGTCGAATGCGCCGAAAACCCGCGCTGAGGTGCGCGCCGAACTGGTCCAGCTCGAAAAGGCCGGATATAACCCGGGCGCCAGCAATGACTCAACCTATCCGGCTCAAATTCAGGCTGCCGAAGCGCGCGTAGCCGAACAGAACGGAAAGACCGCGGCGGCAGAAGTTCGCGTCGCTGACACCAGCGGTGTCGGCGGAACGGCCACGGGCTCGTCTGCATCTGGCGTCAGTTGCTCGACTTCGTCCTGTGACGGCATGAAGCCGATCTATTTCGGTCAATAAATTATTCAGCCCACTTGCTGCGAATTGCCCGCGTAAGGCAGAGCAACGCCTCTCGAACGTGCCGCCCGCTCCGGGCTAACCGGCGAGAAGCTGTTTTGATGACGCTACGGCAACCTCAAAGCTGCTCCCGAGACCAGCATCTTCGTCCTGGCCATCGTTGGTTTTGGAAATTTCCGGAGACCAAAATCTTACCTGAACGACTTAGTGTGACAGAGCCCTACATAAGGGGAGGGCCTCCCGTTTGCATTGCGCTGTGCTCCGGCTTACGCACGGTGCGCGTTTCTATATTCCTCCGCCAGGCGCAGGCAGAGTGCGCCGAGTGCCTGCAGGTGCCCAGCCTGTTCAGGACTGTCTATTCCGCGGACCCGAGAACATCATCCAACATCGGCGCGAGCAATCTCAGTCACGCGAAGGAACAGTAATCCAATAGCATTTTTGGTCTCCGCAAAAGGGCCGGTGTTCCGTTAGGCGAGTACAGAGAGTAGTTTGCCATCCTGACGTCTTTTCCGTGGCGGACCTTTGATGCGAACTTTTATGCCGCGCCCACGTCAGAAGCAAGGTCCGATCGAAACCGAAGTGCTCGCCATTCGAATGCTTGCACTGGCGTGCCTGTTCCACCTTCCCGTTGAACAGAGGACCCAGCACATCGAGCTCAAGCGATTGGTCGCGACTCCTGCTTAAGGTCGGCTGGTCCCACGCTACGTCGTCCATCGCCGGTCGGACGAACTACCGAAACGGCATGTGGTCGGGAATCCGTTCCAGCAGCGTTCGCCTGCCTCGAATCGAGTGCCGCACATGCAACAATCGCGCTCGAACGAGCTTCTCTGGCACGATCTCTGGTCGGTCGCTACTGGCAGCGTACTCTTAGATCCTTTCGTACGGCGCCGGCATAAGCACATATTGTTAGCTCTGAGTTTCACTCGGGGGGGAACACACGCCAGGTGCCGTCATCGTGCCGGAAGAAAAAAAGCGCAACCGGGCCTTCCGGTTGCCGTGCCTCGACACATACATATCGGCTCCGTCTGAGGCCTGTGCGACCGAATCGGGTTATCCGAATCGGCGTCGCCGAAGTTGGTGTCAGCCATTTTTCAACCAGCGAACGCAAGGATTTTTCTGCAGTGTTCATCGCTCGTTCCCGTTGGTTCGGCCGTGCCGTGTTGTATTCGTCACGACGCATTTTCAGTCATCAGGAGTGTGATTATTTTGCGAGATTGATACTGGTTACAATCCAAAGAAGTAACGGTGGCGACCCGTGCGACTTAGCCGGTGAATTTCTAACGCGGGACGCAGTGCCCTGACGGCGTCCCGTGAGTACTGGACGCCGGTGCACTCTGAAAGTCCGCTCGCTGAAAAAGCGAGCGGGGAGCCTGGAGAAGCAGCGGCTTGCTTCAAAAGTTTGACGCCGGTGGCAAACGCCCAAAACGCTGATACTTTCTACTTCTCCACGGCGTCGACGGCTACAACGGCCTGACGGGTCCGCCTGATCGAGGCTGAAGACGCAGCGCTGACATTGCTCTCGGCAATCTGCACCGCCTGCTTCGTAGCTTTTTTCGCAGCTTCATACGTGGTGTTGGCCGTCTCGCTGGTCGTCTTGACTATTGCCTTCCATGCCGCCACGGCGGCTTCGCTTCCTGCCGGTCCGTTCTTCGCGAGGCTATCGATGAACGCTTGCGCGTCGTGCTGTTGCTGCTTGAACTGAGCTTCAGCGGTTGTCGCGAATTCGGTCTGGACGCTGGACACGACTTCGTAGACATGGCGGCAGTACGACTGCACTTTCTTTGCGGCCGCTTGCCCCAGGTTTGCCTGCAGCGCCAACAACTCCTGCGGCTCTTTGGCCGAAAACGCCTTGGCCAGGATTTCCTGACTTTCGACAAGAGTCGATTTGACCGCTTGCACATTCAGATCGGCGAGCTTTTCGGTGCCATCGAGGGCTTTGCTCAGGAGACCAACCGTCGTTTCGAGACCAGTTTTCTGAGCGGCTATCAGTTGTTCAGGCACAAGACTGCTCATTGATAACTCCTTGGGGGTGAGGTGACGAAACTCCGAGCGACAGCCCACGAGAATCCCGCGCAATGGCCACGGTATGAGTTGGTGCGACGCAGCATAATCCATGCTAAGGATGCGTATGGGGATGTCAATCGTTTGTCTGATGCTAGCGATGCGTCGCGTGCGCTTGCGACGTTGAACGCCTTTCTAGCGTTGAGCTACAGGGGTTATGTAGGTAAAAACCCTACTGAAATGGTTCGAGTCCGGGTATCCGTCCGAACCGTTTTATTCGGATTTGTGCGGCGCCCACAAAAACAGTAGCTAGGCTGCCAAAGCCGTTTCGCCGCGATTGAACTTGATGCCCAATGACGCTGCCGTTGGTGCGCCAACGTGAGTCCGCCAGCCGGAAAACATCAGCTAAATTAGTTGCTGGAAGGCCGCAGGACGCGTTGCGAGTTGCTCGGACGTTGATGCAGATCCTGCGATGAACCATCCTGTGCCGCCATCGCAATTTCAAACGAGGTCAGCCAGTGCATGAAACGTTATCGACGCCTTTTGGGAGAGACCATTCAGGGACATTCGAGTGGACTCTCCCATTCACCCGGGCGGCCTCTGACGACTTCAATTCGCCTGCGCTTTCGCCACAGTTGCCGACTGCGAGAACGGAAGTAGGGGATTATCGTCGTGCAGCGATTCCCTACGAATTATTTTTCGTTTGACACCAATGCGCTGACGGAGGAATAGTGACATGACCAGAGTACACGCTATGTGTTATCGCATAGGTTGATGAGAGTGTTGGACCTGGCGTCACGAGCCGGTCATGTTGGACGCGTAGCTTCATCCGACGCCACGAATGAGACTGTGCTGAATTGCATAGAAATATAGTCTGAGAGACATCAATCAAGATGAGCCGACATACCGAGCATATCGATCACCTCGAATGTAGCGTCGGGGACAACCGACTCAAACGGGCCCTTGCCGCACGCCTAGATAGAGCATTTAAGCGCACCGGCGTCAGTTCAGACCAGGCGGCGAAGTGGTTAGGCATGCGTAAAAACGAAGTGCAGTATTGGCGACGCGGAATCACCGTTCCGCCGCTAAACGCTTGTACGCGTCTTGCCGCCGTTTTCAATCTTGACATTCACTGGCTTTGCACGGGCCAATCCCAGGTCGCCCAGACCGCCTTCTTGAGAATTGCGGCCTAAGGAGTCGGCACCCTCAGTGACTCCAGATACTTCTTGAGGCTCGCATCGCGGTCGGCATCGCGGCCGCGACGACGCGCCTATGGGCGATTCGACGACCATCTGCGAAGCGGGCTCCGCAAAGAACGGGTATTCATATGAGGGCGGTTAAACGTGAACAGTTATCAGACGAAACCTTGGGGGGGCGTCAAGCTACTTATGGCATTTTCAAGGCGTTGTCGGTCACATAGGAGGAGGGCTAATGGCGTACCGCCCGGAGATGTATCGACTTGCGCCCGTTCCCCACGGTCACGGTGAACTTACTCACGGAAAGTTAGCGCGCGTCAAATGACGGAAGCTGCGTGAATGCAAATCGACCCGCGCGCCAAGGAAGGTGTCGCTTTGAGCAGCCATCGCGTCTGACCAGTAACGATCCCTCCGATCTGTTGTCCTCCGTTGGTTGGCACCTAATAGACGAATGCGACGAAGAGGACTACTTGTGGAATTGCGTTGGCTATACCGAGGGAATGATATCTGCAACTAGGGGAACAGCGCGACGTTTTTTTTCACACAACGAATCGTTCTCACCATTAAAGAATGGTGCGAGACGACGACTCCGACCAATCAGCCAACAGAGATGGCTCGACATTCGCGAGTGGGACCCGCCACGGTGAAAATATTTTGTACCTTCACTGGCAAGAATTTGGTTCACTAACCGTTACGGAAATTGAGAGCAGAAGATGGAAAAGCGAATTGCGTATGTGACTGGCGGTATGGGTGGAATTGGAACGCTGATATGTCAGCGTCTCTATAAGGATGGGTTCGCGGTCGTGGCCGGATGCGGGCCCAACTCGCCGCGACGGGATAGGTGGTTGGCTGAGCAGGCCGAGCTTGGCTTTTCCTTTACCGCCTCGGAGGGCAATGTCGGGGACTGGGAGTCGACGGAGGCCGCTTTCGCGAAGGTGAAGAAGGAAGTGGGTGAGATTGACGTGCTGGTGAACAATGCCGGTATTACGCGGGACGGCGTCTTTCGCAAGATGTCGCGGGAGAACTGGAACGCTGTCATTGATACGAATTTGACGAGCCTGTTCAACGTGACCAAACAGGTCATCGAGGGGATGGTCGGCAAGGAGTGGGGCCGAATCATCAACATCTCGTCCGTGAACGGACAGAAAGGGCAGTTCGGTCAAACCAACTACTCGACTGCCAAGGCGGGTATTCACGGCTTCACGATGTCGCTTGCTCAGGAAGTGGCGACAAAGGGCATCACGGTGAATACGGTTTCACCCGGGTACGTCGGAACCGATATGGTTCGTGCCGTACGTCCCGAAGTATTGGATGCAATCGTCCAGAGCATTCCTGTGCGTCGGCTAGGCGAGGCGTCAGAGATTGCCTCGATTGTCTCGTGGCTTGCGAGTGACGAAGCGGGCTTCGCTACAGGTGCAGATTTTTCGCTGAACGGTGGTTTGCACATGGGCTAAGAATTGGCCCGGAGCGAGAAGGGCACGGCCGAAAGGTCACGGCTCTAGCGTCCACCGTAAGGCGCTAGAGCATTGGACCAAAATCCTGAAGAGCGCCACAGACTTCGCCAGAGCCGGGCCGAGCCGGTGTGCGATGCACTTGACGGATGGATCGTGGCGCAGCGCAAGCTGGTTTCGGAAGGTTCGGCGATTGCGACAGCACTGGTCTACAACCTTAAAACGGTGGAAGGCGCTCACGCGCTATCTCGAAGATGGGCACGTGCCCGTAGACAACAACGTCGAGAACCAGATACGTCCGTGGGCCATCGGCAGAGCCAACTGGCTGTTGGCCGGCCCGCTGCGAGCAGGCCAACGCGCCGCAGCCATTGTGAGCCTGTTACGGTCAGCGCAACTCCATGGGCATGAACCGCACGCCTACTTGAAGGACCTTCTCACGCGACTGCCGACGCACAGGGCCTGTGACATCGCGGCATAGCTAACACATCGCTGGCAACCAAAGGTGATCGCCGGCTAGCGGAGTCCCATCCGTGATCGCCAAAGCGACGTCGGTCGGAACGGACTTATTATCGGCCGGTGCCTTCTTGACCGCAGGACGCTTAACCGCTGTCTCAGTAACCTTCTTGGCGGCAGTCAGTCTGCTTGCGCAAGTGCAGCGGCGAGGATCATCTCGTCGCAATTGACTGGACGAAGTCGACCTCGCGAACTCGGCTTAAAGACCGCGTCCCCTCTATAGATGCGCTGGCCAGTCAATGCACAGTAGCCGCAGTTGCGGGCCGCTGCCCGGCTCCAAACCTGGTCGACGTAATGACACATCGTGGGATCGCACCACGATATCAGTACGCTCGCATTATTTTGCAGTTCGATCGACGTAATCTTGCTGCTGTAGGTCGCATCCGACATGGTCTTTTGAGGCGTGCTCGGCTTCCATGTCTGCTGGACTGCGCGTACGCCGCGTCTGCTGCCTGCACGCCAGGAACCGCCGCCGGCGATAAAGTCGTCACTGGAGAGACGCGACAAAAGCGAGACTACTTGGCTCCACGGGTTGAGCTGTTCCATGTCGGCATGCCTCTCAAATGAGAAACGCTAACGAATAGAGCGGAAGGGGTTGTCCACATCGCACTCTGCTAACCTCTTCACTGTTTCGTTGACGAAGAGGACATGGCTAAACCGATACTCGATGACGAAGCGCGGCCACTGGTCCACCTGTCAGTGCCACCGACCAAACCTCGTCGCCCCGCTACCCTATATGCAAACGGTTAGACGATCGCGCATTGCTGATCGGCGTGCCGTTCGCGCTGCAGTCTTGCATCCCCTGGAAGACAGTGCCCGAAGTAGATCGGTTGTGTCTCAGGTGTGGGCTGCAGGCGTTGAGTGCGCGACTTGCAAGAAGCCAGAGTCGGAGATCGGTTGCAGGAAGCGCTCAGGCTCAGAGCTACGTCCTGCGGCCCGCGTCGACTGGCTATGCGTCGTCGTTGACTTCTCCTCCATCTGTGCTGTGGGATCGGGCCAGAAAGAGGACCCAGTCCCGCCGGTCGTGCTCAACCGGATTCAAAACATTATCTCGTCAAAGGTGCAAAACGCATGCCGTTCGCCGTAATCCCGACCGGAGCCGACCGTTATGTCGTTACGCAACCGCTGTCCTACTCCGTACCGACGATTCGTCGCAAACGTGGGGAATCGCTGACAACGCTGGCAATCGTGCAGGTCGACCATGACTACGACCACGACAACCGCGATCGACCGCTGCGTGCCGCGGATGTCGCAATCTAGATTGCCTGTCAGGGTGAGCCGCACGGCAGCAGTGACATCGGGAAAACTTCATAAGTCGTTGAGCGCGCAATCGCCTGGCTGCATAACATCGGGCTCCTGCGCGTTCGATTTGAACGCTCCGCGTTTATCCACTATGCGTTCACGAAAGTCCTCCAACTGTATCATCTGCTGTAGGTAACTTTAACTTTCACAGTGCTCGCACCTTCACTTGGTCGCCGCAGAAGTTGACCTCAGCAGAAGCGGGCGACTCCCACGAAGGTCTTCTGGACCTAGGAACGCGTCGCAGATGTTTGACTGGTGGAGCATATTTACAATTAATTTAGTTATCCTTCAATAGATCGTGCGTGACATCTTGTTCAACACCTAGATGAGGACCTGAAGGTGCTGTTTGTGTGGCTGATCGCATTTAAACTATGTTGCGCTGAGATCTCCGGACTTCGATTTTTAGGAAGTACTGCGCTTACCCGCACTCTTCTATGCCTGCCTTCACTCCCACATATTCTTGCCGAGGAAGGTAAAGGTTCGGTCCCATGCCTTCTCCGCCCAGACGGGGTCGAATTGCGTACGGGATATGCGCTCATGTCCGACGGCCGTTTCATTGCAGAATCCGTGATGCGCGAGGTATCGATAGACGTGCACATCTACGCCGGCGCAGCGCGACTTCGCTTCCAGTTCATTCGCCGTCTCGATGGGAAAGAAGGCGTCCTGAATCGCCCAGTGGCCGATAACCGGTGCGTGAATTTCCGTTGCGTCAACGTACTCGAGCGGCGGGAAACTAGATGACACCCGCAGGCAGCATAGGATGGTGGCACAGGGCAAGCGGTGTCAGTGCGCCGCCCATGCAATAGCCCATCAAGGCTGTCCGGTGGCGAGCGGTTCACCCGTGAGGTAATGCTCCACGGTTTGCACACGGTGATCAAAACGGCGTGGAGCAATGGCGCTGAGGCAGATCGGGCATTGGGACTACCTGAAGGACACTTAAATTGTGTGCTAAGGGGCAGTAGTCCGCTGAGTCTCCAGGTTCTGATCGCAATAAGTTCACACGTCCGCGCTCAACCTGTCAGTATTCTGCGCGGCCAACTGCAGGCTGCTAGTATGACGATCGAGGCAATCGTTCTCGAAGATAGCGCCGGCGGCGAGCCACAAAGAGCAAGGCTGAAATCGAGAAACTCCTGCCTGCAACACTCGCTGAGACACCGGACATAACGTCTACGGCTCTTGCCGGGAAGCTGGGCGTGAATGTGAGAAGGTTGACCCAGTTGTTTCCGGAATTGGTGTTTGAGCTGCGTGAAAGGCGCCTTTGCCTGGTTCGACGGCGCAGACGGCTGCGGCTTCTAAGGATTGGGCGCAATCTGCGTGCGCTCAAAGCGCGATTTGAACACGACGGGCTCGTGTTCAATCGGAGCAATCTGTTCGAGCACGGCAAGACCATGTTATATAGAGGGGGGCAGAGGAGCGACTGTTTCTCTGGGTAAAGGAAAGAACGCCCGTTTGAAGTCGTTGCGTCTGTAACCGGCGGCAAAGCGATAGATGACCTTGTTCACAAAGTTAAGCGATAGATGACTTTTCCAGGAATAAAGCGATAGCTGATTTTATGCGTCAACTTATGCTTTATTTGTCATAGGTGTCGAATAAAGCAAAAGCTGATGAAAATTAAATTAGAAGTTGAACGGCGAGTGGGGCGTGGTCGAAACAAACGAAGTCGGTAGTTAAAGCGAAATATAGATATTTTTCGCAGCGTTAAATCGAAACATGAAATCGCTCGCGAAATTACGTAGGTTATTGATTTTTAATAGATTGTTGGGTGATAAAATCGGCTGATAAAGTGGAAGTTGAGCATTTTCTTGCAGTAACGCGTGCCTGTCAGACGTCGTGTGGATAGTTAAGAGTAATGTGACTTGTCGGACGGCCAGCCGGTGCCCGATGCTCGGCTTCGAAAAGGCGCTCCAGCAAGCAGATTTCGGGACCGGCGCCACAATTTGGCCGAAGTAGCGTCATGCGATCTTGTCAGGAAAGTGACGCCGCGCGGACGTTGCTCATCGACCGACTGTTACCGTCCAGAAGTGAGTGGCGCGTCGTCGGCCACAGCGGTCGTTGATCCCTCAAGGTGTCAGCGGCTGGTATGGGTTCGTCAGCTGACCATGGTCGACCGGCCCGGGCGAACGGTAGCTTTGACTGTCGCCGAGCGGCAGTGCTACCCCTTGCAGCCGTTCGGACTTGCCGGGAGCGGCCACTCGGCTTTGCCGAAGGCCGCAGATTGTTGCCCGATTTCGATAGCAGGACCTGTGCCGAACGTCGTTCAATTTTTCGGGATGTTTATTCTGTGCGATCGATGCCAAGGTCTATTAGAACCTTGTTGCGACCGGACACGTATAGCCTCTTGCCTTTGCGGGGGTAATCACAAACGTCTTGCTCCAATCTCTGACCGGCGACGATAAAGACCAGAGGGTTGTCGCCAGTGTTCGTCAGAGTGTGGGCGGCGCCTTCGCGGGCGAACCCCATGAAATCCCCCGATGCGACTTCATACACCTCGTCGTCAATGGTTGCTTCGCCGATCCCTGAAAGGATGTAGATACATTCTTCTTCATAGAGATGCCGATGATATTCGGTCGACTCGTGCCCGGGCATGAGCGTTACCAAATGAAAGCCGAATTGCGTGATCCCCGTGATGTCTCCAAGCGAATTTTTGAAGCGAATGGCCCTCTCATTTAACGAATGGACAGAACGTTGGGGCGCCATTGCGTCGATATCGGCAGACTTCAGCAACCCGCGTGGTTTTTTCGACATTGTTCTTATGTTCACTTCAAAAATGTTTATTGCGGATCACGTTGAACCTGCTGATTTGCGATACGGATCGGCTTGATTCGCCCGCGTTGGTCCACGCGGGCGACCGTCAAACCAGGAAACGGTTGACCTCTTTCTCCCGCCAGATGATGCCCGCGCCGGGCGCGTCTCCGAAATGCGCATCGCCGTCCTTGAAGTGCAGAACTGGCTCGACGATCGGGCCGGCGAGATCCATGCGTTCGAGCAAGTGGCACGTCGGGCTGACCGCCAGCAGATGCGCGCTGAATTCCTGAAAGATGTGACTGGACATCGGCAGGCCATGTTGCTCGGCCAGAGCGCTTGCCCGCAGCCATCCGCTCACGCCGCCGATCTTCATCAAGTCGGGCATGCACAGATCGCAGGCGCGTGCCGCGATCGCCTTGTTCATTTCCTCGGGACCGAACCAGTTTTCGCCTAGCTGAACGGGAATCTGCAATGCTTCGCGTATGGTCGAATGTCCCACGTAGTCGTGCTGCAGCGTCGGCTCCTCGATCCACGCGATGCCTTCCTGTTCGAGCGCCTTTCCGCGCCGCACCGCGTCGGGCACCGTCAGGCCCTGGTTGTAGTCGACCATGATCTGAACCGCGTCGCCGACTACCTCGCGTATGGACCGGACGACATTGAGGTCGTGCTCAAGCGTTTGATAGCCGATCTTTGTCTTGATCGCCTTGAAGCCGGACGCGACTGCGTCGCTCGCCCGCTTCAGGGCGAGCTCGACGCCGTCCATGCTGTGGCTGTCGTACGCGGCAAGCGGCCGTGCCGTGCCGCCAAGCAGCTCGACGAGCGGCAGCCCGTGCAATTTGGCCTGGGCGTCCCATACGGCCATGTCGATGCCCGCGGTCGCCATGCGGATGATGCCGGTATAGCCGATCAGACGGAATCGGGACTGCATCAGCTGGTCGATCGCGTATGGCGCGAGCGGCATGTCTTTGACGACCGCCGCGAGCTCCTCGACCATCTGCCGAACTGGCTTGAGCGCGAGCGGCGTGTAGGTGAATAGGTAGGATGTGCCGGTGACGTTCGCATTCGTCTGCAAGTCGATCAGCACGAGCGGCGACGTGGCCACCGTGCCGACTGCGGTCTTGACCGGATATTGCAGTGGAACGTTGACGGCCCGCGCGCGCAGGCCGGTGATGCGGATGTCAGTCATGGTGCCTCGAAAAGTTGAGTGAGCGGCGACGGCGCAGGCGCTTCGCCATCTGCGTTCGGCCTGTGCGGCCAGAGAAAGTCCGGTGACAGTTGGCCGATGTCGGGACACCCGATCTGCGCGAGCGTGGTGTCGATCTCACTCTTAAGCATCGACAGCACGGCTTCGACGCCGCGCTCGCCGTTGGCGGCGAGGCCATACAGCGTCGCGCGGCCGAGCAGCACCGCTTTCGCGCCCATCGCGATCGCCTTCACGACGTCGGCGCCGCGGCGAATGCCGCTGTCGATCAGCACGGGCGCCGCGATCCGCGACGCGGTCGCACCGAGCGCTTCGAACGGCGCGACCGCGCTATCGAGCTGGCGGCCGCCGTGGTTCGACAGGATGACGCCGTCCGCGCCCAGCGCGATGCAGCGCTCCGCGTCGTCGGCACGGCTGATGCCTTTTACGAGCAGCCGGTGCGGCCAAAGATTGCGCAGCCATTGCAATCCTTCCCACGAAAAGCTTGCGTCCATCTGCCTGCTCATCAGCGCGGCCTGAAGCTCGGTATCCTTAGCATCGATGCTCACGAAGTTCTCGAGCTGTGGCATCCCGTGCCGCACGAGGTCGAGCGACCAGCGAGGGTGCAGTAGGCCGTCTAGCAGTGTGCGCGGGCTGTACCGCATCGGCATTCCGAAGCCGTTGCGCAGGTCGCGCTCACGTTTGCCATTGACGCCGACGTCGGTGGTCAGAATCAGCGTCGTGTAGCCGGCGCTCAGCGCGCGCTTCACCAGCGATTCCGCAAGCTTGCGGTGGAGGACGTAGAGCTGGAACCAGATCTCGCCGGTCGCGGCCCTGCCGACGGCTTCGATCGACGTGGTCGATGCGGTAGACAGCGTGAACGGAATGCCGAACTTTCCGGCCGCGCGCGCGAGCGCCAGGTCGCCGTCCGGCCACAGGATGCCGTTGAGGCCGGTTGGCGCGATGACGAGTGGCGCCGACAGCGGTTTGCCGAACAGAGACATCCGGATATCGCGCCGGCTGACGTCGACGAGACGGCGAGGTTGAAACTTCACATCGTCGAAAACGCGGCGGTTGTGGTGCAGACCGATTTCGTCCTCCGCGCCGCCATCCAGATAGTCGAAGACGATTCGCGGAAGACGCTTTCGTGCAAGTGCGCGGAACTCCGCGACATTGACGGGGTGCTTCATCTCTGTCTCCTTGCGCATGCGCTCAAGCGCGCGTCTCGACTTCGATGAGGAACGGCTTGTTGCTGCCAAGTGCCTGCTCGAGCGCCGCCTTCAACGACGCGCCTGAATTCGCATGCAGCGCATCGACGCCATAGCCACGCGCGAGTGCGCAAAAGTCGAGACCCGGCACGTCGAGGCCCGGGACGTCTTCGACCTGCAGGACGCCAGCGAACCAGCGCAATGCGCCGTATGTGCCGTTCTTCATGATGATGAAGATCGCGGGAATTTCGTACTGCGCGGCGCTCCAGAGCGCCTGGATGCCGTAATTCGCCGACCCGTCGCCGATCACGCCGATGACCCGCCGTTCTGGCTTCGCGAGCTGGATGCCAACGGCCGCGGGCAGTGCAAACCCGAGTCCGCCGGCGGCGGCGAAGTAATAGCTGCCGGGCTCGGTCATGCGCAGCCGCTGCCACAGGAGGTTCGTCGTCGACGTCGATTCGTTCACGTAGATCGCGTCGCGCGGCGCGATGGCGTCGAGGATATCGAACACACGCTCGGGCGCGAGCGGGCCGGGCAATTCCGGCGCGGAATCGGGACGCGATAGTGTGTTGGGCATCGGCCGCGCGCTCGGCGCCACGGCTTCGCTCAATGCCTGCAGCGTGGCGGCGATGTCGGCGATGATGGCATCGCCCATCGGCGCGCGCGTCGCTTCGTTGATGTCGCACGTGATCGAAATCAGCCGGGCGCCCTTGGGCAGATAGTCGCCGGGCTCGTACTGGTGATAGCGGAACACGGGCGCGCCGACAACCAGAATCAGGTCATGGCCGTCGAGTAACCTGCTGATGCCGGCGATGCTCGCGGGGAGCAGTCCGCGGAAGCACGGATGGGTCGTTGGAAACGCGCAGCGCGGCGCCGACGGCGCCATCCACACCGGCATCGCAAGCTTCTCGGCGAGCGCAACGCCAAAGCTGTTCGCATTGGCGGCATCGACGTCGGGCCCGACGACGAGCACCGGGTTTTCGGCCTGCTGGAGCGCGTGCGCGAGCGACGCCAGCGTTTGAGCGGACGGCAGTCCGGCCAGTTCGACGCGGCGACGGGCGAGATGCTCGACGCCGCGTCCGGCTTCCTGCTGCCAGTCGTCGTACGGTACGGACAGATAGACGGGCCCGGCTGCGGGCGTCGCCGCCGTGTGAATCGCGCGGCTGAGCGCAAGCGGAACCTCATGTGCGCTGGCGGGCTCGCTGCTCCACTTGACGAGCGGGCGCGGGAGATTGGTCGCGTCGGTATTGGTCAGCAACGCTTCGACGCCGATCATCGAACGCACCTGCTGCCCGGCCGTGACGACGAGCGGCGTATGTGAGTTCCACGCGTTCGCGAGTGCGCCCATCGCGTTCCCGGTGCCGGCGGCGGAGTGCAGATTCACGAGTGTGGGTCGGCCGGTCGCCTGCGCGAAACCGTCGGCCATGCCGACAACAGTGCCCTCATGAAGGCCGAGGATGTACCGGAAATCGGCCGGAAAATTCTTCAGGAACGGCAGTTCGTTCGAACCTGGATTGCCGAAGAGGGTGGTCAAGCCTTGCTCGCGAAGAATGTCGTGGCATGCCTGGTGAACAGTCATCATTGCAAATCTCCTAGTCAACGTGCTCATCCTAGGAGTCGGTGAAAAATAAATCCAATCACCATTTTTTTGTTGTAAAAATAGATGTTGTCTATATTTTGATGCCGGCATGACGACCGACCTGAACCTGATCCGAACCTTCGTGGCCATCTACGAGACGCGTAGCGTGAGCGCCGCGGCGAAGCGGCTGAACATTACGCAGCCGTCCGTGAGTTACTCGCTGAACCGGTTGCGCGACCTGCTGCAAGATCCGCTGTTTACGCGTACGCGTGGTGGCATGGTGCCGACATTCAACGCGACGCAACTGTTCGATGCGTTCAAGCGCGCGCTCGACGACATACATGCGGCTATCGTGGCGACACGGCAGTTCGACCCGCGGCAATCGAGCCGCAGTTTCCGTCTCGCGTTATCGGACCTGGGCGAGCTGCAGTTCTTGCCTTCGCTCGTTCGCGAATTGCAGGCGAGTGCGCCGTCGGTCGGATTGGAGATCGTTCAACTCGACAGCGAGCGCATCGCCGGATGGCTGCAAACCGGCAGCGTCGATGCGGCAGTCGGAAACCTGCGGTCCGTCGGGGGGCAGACGCGCAAAAGGGCGCTGTTCACCGAAAGCTATTCATGCCTGCTCAGCGCGTCGCACCCGTCGATCTGCGACGCGCTGCCGCTAGACGACTACGTGTCGGCCAATCACGTGGTCGTTGCGCCGTTTACCGGTCACCACCTCGTCGAGGACGTACTGTCGGAGATGGGGCTGACGCGGCGGATTACGCTGCGCGTGCCGCACTTCACGAGCCTGGTGGCGGTGATCGAGTCGACCGATCTGCTGCTGACGCTGCCGACCCGCATCGCGCGCGCGTTCGCAAGCGACGGCAGGATGCGCGTCTTGCCACTACCGTTTCCGACGCCTACCTTCGAGGTCAATCTGTACTGGTATCCGCACATGGAAGACTCGGCCGCCCAGCAATGGTTTTGCGACACGGTCGCGCGTACATTGAGCCGTGTCTGAGCTAGTCCCTTTGCAACATCGACCCCAGAAGTCTCGCCAGAGCGGGTTCGGACAGCATCTTCTCGCCTGCGTCCGGCAGCGACGAAATCACCTTGGCGGATTGTTCGATATGCGAGCGCGCAGCCTCGCGTGCAGCAGCGGTGTCGTGGCTCGCAATGGCGTCGACCAGATGTTGACGATGTTTGGCCATGCGTTTCGTGATCTTTCGCCAGGTCTCGTATGAGTCGCCAGTGAGTTCTCTTGCGAAGCCGATCTGAACACTGGCGAGAAATCTGCAAAGCACGGCAAGCAGTACATTGCCCGACGCTTTGGCGAGCGTATCGATAAACAGTCGCAGACCTTCCGCCACCGCTTCGGAATCTGTTCCTTCGTTGATCTGACGGAGTGCCTCGCGCATCGCCTGAAGGTCCTCCTCGGTGGCTCGCCTGGCGGCGAGTTCCGCGGCATAGCCGTTCAGCGCACCCATCACGCCCAACACTTCCGCAATGCCGACGCGTTCGAGTTGCATCATCGAAAGAAGCGATACGCCGATGAGCTGGTCGGCGTCAGCCGTCACATACGCGCCGCTGCCATGCCGTACTTCGACCAGCTGCGCCGTCGTCAAGCCGCGAATGGCTTCCCGGATCGTCGGGCCGCTCACGCCATAACCTTCCGCGAGCTGCTTTTCGGTTGGCAGCTTCGTGCCGCGGGTGAGTTCGCCGTCGAGAATCCGGCTTCGCAAGTCTTCGAGAATCTGTTCGGCGGCATTGCCGCGGGCAAGTCGACGTGTTGGCTGCCAGGAGGGTTCAGTTGGTGTTTGCATGGGTGCTTTCCTTTTTTGCTGGACCTGCGTCTGGCAGTACTATACTCTACAAGTCACCTTGTGACTTTGTTAATGTTGGTGTGGACGAACAATGAGCGACCCTGTCACCCAGAACGAACTGCAATCCATCGAGCGGCTTTTCAGCGATTTCGCCTGGTTTGCCGACCGGTGCGACGCCGAAGCGCTGGCGAACCTGTTTGTGCCGGGCGGCGTGTTGTCCGTGGGCGGCCGCGAGTCGGCGGGCAGCGACAACATTGCTGCCGACTGCAGCAAACGCTTTGCCGTGTCCGATCGCAAAACCCGCCACATGTGGTCGAATCTGCGTGTGGAGATGCCGACCGCCGACACTGCGAGAACCACGGCTATCCAGTTGACATTCGAAACCTCCGGCGATGATACGCCGGCCCGCTTGCGCGTGAATGATGTTATCGACGAACTGCGCAAGGGCGCGTCCGGCGAATGGCGGTTTGTCAGCCGCCACATTCGTTGTGAAATGGCGCTGGAGTTGCAGCACCAATAGCCGGCCGACACGAGAAGCAGTCTGGCCGGCCGGGCCGCTTTATCCGACATCCGCCTTCAACCCCGCACGGGCGATACCCGCCACTGCGCAGACTTCATCTTTCTCCGGGTGATCGCCGCTGACTCCCACCGCGCCGATCACATGCCCGTCAGAATCGCGAATCAGCACACCCCCGGCAACCGGAACGATCCGCCCCGCGGAGATGTCCGTTAGCGCGGCGAAGAACACTGGAGCCGCTTCGGCGCGCTGCGCGAGAGCGCGGCTGCCGATCCCCATGCCGAGCGCGCCCCACGCTTTGGCCTGGGCGATTTGCGGTCGGAGGATGCCGCTGTTGTCTTCCCGTTTGAAAGCGACCAGATGACCTCCAGCATCGAGCACGGCAACGGACAGCGGCGCGCAAGCGGATTCGCGCGCCGTGGCGAGCGCAGCATCGACAATCGTGGTGGCGTGATTCAGCGACAGGGTTTCCATGAATCTTCTCCTTGTTGAAACATGTGGATCAGTGGGGGAATGCCTCGCGACCGGATGCGCGTTTGAGCGGTCCTCGCGTGACGGAGTGTGAGAGCGTGTCCTCATGAACGCCGTCGTGCGGCTGCAGGTTCCTCTTGCGCCGTTGTATCAGTTGTCCCAGCACCAGTACGGCCAGTGCGGCGCCCACCGAGGTTGCACCGGCGATCGCAAAGAGAATCGCCGGCGCGACACCGGCGCCGAGTAACACGCCGCCCATGACGGGTCCGGCAATCGCCCCGGTGCGGCCGATACCCATTGCCCAGCCGATGCCAGTAGCGCGCAGGCCGGTTTCATAGAACACCGCGCACAGGGCCACCGTACACATCTGCGCGCCGATGCTGAAAGCACCGGCGACAAAGCTCGTCAGATACAAAAGCCCAGGCGACCATCCGACGAGGCCGATTGCCGAGATGGCCATGGCCCCGGCAAGATAGGCGCAACCGATGACGCGCGTCGGCCCGAAGCGGTCGGCGAGACGACCGAGCATGATGCATCCGGCGACCGCGCCGAGATTGAGCATCGCGACGGCCAGCACGGCCTTACCGATGTCCAGCCCATTCGTGCGCGCGACAACCGGGATCCAGTTGATCAGGAAGTACGTCAACAGCAGGCTCAGGAAGAACGCGATCCATAGCAGGAACGTCGCGGTAGCGTTTCCTTGCGTGAAGAGGCTGGACACGGGTGAATGAGGCATTGCCGCGCGATAGTCCGATCCGCCGTTCCACCGCGACTCGGCATCCAGCCGCCGCAGAATCCGCGCGATGGCGGCATGGTCGTTTTGCAGCGCGAGGTAGCGCACCGATTCCGGCACCAGCAAGATGAACACAGGGAGAATGATCAGCGGCAGCATGCCGCCCGCGATGAACACGCTCTTCCACCCGAACGCCGGAATCAGCAGGGCCGAACCGCCGCCGCCCAGCACGGCACCGAGTGGAAAACCGCAGAACATTGCGCCTACCAGTGTGCTTCTGAGCCGCTTGGGTGCATATTCCGAGGTCAGTGAAATGAAACTCGGCAGCGCGCCGCCGAGGCCTATGCCTGTGATGAACCGCAATATCGAAAGCGCCGCGGTGGAATGAGCGAACGGAGTGAGCAGGGAGGCGACGGAAAAGACGAGCACGGCGCATGACAAGGTGACCTTACGTCCGAAGCGATCACCGGCCGCGCCGAATGCCAGCGCCCCGAGCAATCCACCGAGCAGTCCCGCGCCAAACACGGGACCGAACGCTGATGGCGCCGCGCCCCAGGCGGCCATGATTTCAGGCGCTACAAATGCGATCGCCTGGGTGTCGAATCCGTCCACCATCGCCACCAGTCCGCACAGTAGAAAAATGATGATCTGCAGACCCGTCACCCGCCCTTCGTCGATGATGGATTCGAGATCCAGTTTGCCTGTCGGTTGCATGTATTACTCCATAAACGGACGACGTTCGGTCGTGGACATCAGAAGCGGAAGTTCAGATTGGCGAATACTTTGTATCCCTTCGGAATCGTGGCGCGATTCGGCCCAGGATTGCCGCCCGACGCGCTGGCGCTCACGTCTTTGGTCGCCCAGAGATTCAGCACGACCGGCCCGAAGTCGTAGCCGACCAGGCCGCCCACCGCGAAAAGGTTGTAGCTGCTCACATTGATCGCGTTGTGATAGAACGCGCTCGACGTATCGTTGGTCACCTGGCCGACATACGACGTGACCGGACCGACCCGCCATTTCCCGAAGGCTTTCGTGGCGACGAAATCCGCGTGAAGAATATCGCCGGTGCGGTATTCGGTTTTCGTATTCGGCGTGTTCATCTCAAGCGAGAAATTGGCCGTCAGATTCCACCCGTCTTTCAGATATGAGAATGCGAGCAGGGGCTGTACGATCCACCAGGGCGCGCCCGGATCACCGAGCCCGTTGGGCCCGGAGATGGTGCCGTCCGGAACGGTGACGCCAATACCGGTCTTCACGAAGAGCCCGGTATTGCCCAGTGCCCAGCTCAATTGCACAGGCGCGATGAAAGTGTTGCGCACGCCACCGCTTTGCACGTTCAATGGAGCACCGGCGTCGGCCATTGTGAACGGCTGCACAATCAGGGCTTCGTAGCGGGCGCCGAAAAAGGTCCAGTCAGGCGTCCAGAGGACGCCCGTAACCGCTGACGCCACGCGGATCGGCGTCGCACCGCTGGGATCGCCAGGACCGTAACGGTGTGCCTGGGCTGTATAGACCTCGTTGAAGCTGTAGAAGCCGGGCGCGGGCGTGGCGGCGGTCATGCCCAGAACCACTCCGGGTGGCATCGACCAGCCAGGGTAGCCGGCTTCGTAGGCGTGCGCTGACTTGCCGCCCATCATGGCGGCCCCTGCGAGCGCAACGCACCAGGCATATTGACGTGATTGCATGAATGTCTCCTCCTTATCGGCCTGCTTCTTATCGAGCGGCTTCTTGTCTCGCGCCGACTTGCCGTGCGGCGGGCGCGATGTCGGTATCGCAGGCCCGACCCGGCGCCGGCATCGCGGCTGACGCGAGCCTCGTGCCCCTGAATGGCTGTGTTAGCGGATCTGCTCGCGCTGCGTGGCGTCGATCATGCAACCGCACAACAGACACGGTTCGTTCGAACGATTGCTCCACGCGTGATTGGTGCCGCGGATCACGACGGTGTCGCCTGGCTGCATCAGTACTTCGTCGACGTCCGTCACCAGGTAGATCTCACCCTTGATGCAGGTGAGGCAGTCGAGGGTGTCGGTGCGGTGCATGCTCGGGTGGCGAGCCAGGTCTTCCGCGCTCGGCTGATGTTTCTGCTGCACCTCGAGGTTCAGCTTCCTGAGTTGTTCGACGTGATGTGCCTTATCCGCGGTGTCGGGCGGAATCTCGAGCGCGCGAAACAGCAGGCCGCCAGGGAAAGGCTCACGTGTTGTCACCTCGTTTGCGCGGTCCCATTCAATGCTGTTGTCCACCGGGACCTCGCGCGCGCTCCACAGCGTTGCGCGATAGAAAATCCCCGGGTTGTGCTGGACATTGGTGGCTTCGTCCAGCAGCACGGCTGATTTGCCGTCCGCATTCGGACCTACGACATAACGCTTCCAGTTCCATTTGGTCATTCAGGTTCTCCTTGATCGGGTCTGTGCCGGGATCCAACCGGCGGTGCTGGTATCAGTCGGGAAAGGCGCTGACCGGCGCAGGCGGCCGTTTGAAAGCCGACCCTTCAATGCCGGCATTGAGCGAGGCGACGGTCTGCTCGCAGAAGCGCCGGAACCCAAGCGTGTCGAGGCCGAGGCAGAAAATTCGCACCCCGTCGTCGAGCGACTTGCGGCAGGCGGCGGGCGAAGGATCGAGAACCGGTCCGCCGATCACCGCGACACCATGCTTTTGCGCCGACCGCAGCACTGTCCGGTAGGCCTCCTGGACGCGCGGGCTTTTCATCATCAACGTGCCTTCGTTCATCGCGTAGGCAAGATCGCCCGCGCCGAAGACGATGATCTTCACTGCGTCGAGCGCGCAGATTTCGTCGATGTTCGCCACCGCCTCCGGATGCTCGATCATTGGAATAAGCGCGACCTCCGCGTTGTTCCAGGCGGTGTACTCGTCGAAGTTCCTGAACGCGTAACGGGCCGCGCGAGTTGCCGGGCAAATGCCGCGTTCGCCGATCGGAGGGAAAAAGGCGAACTTCGCGGCCTCCTTGACGTCTTCCGCCGAGCGAACCATCGGCAAAAAGATGCCCACGGCGCCTGCCTCGAGGGCACGACGAATGCCGGTTTCGTCGGAACGGTCCGGCACGCGCACGAAGGGCGCGAGGCCCGCGCGCTCGGCAATGCGCACGCTGTTTTCCAGCGCGCGCACGTCATTGCCCGAGTGCTCGCCGTCGATCATGACGAAGTCGAATCCGCTCAGGCCCATCACTTCGATAAGCGCCGGATCGCCCGTAAAACACTGCATGCCGAGCGGGATCTCATTGCGCTCCAGCATTTCCAACAGACGGTTTCGCATGAACATCGGATATCTCCTGCGTAATTTGAAGGTGCAAATGGTCCGAAGGTGTTTTCTATAAATACCAAGTCACCAGGTGACTATATCACTCCGGAACAGGACTTAAGCGACGGATGGGGTAAACGATGAATTGCGGAGGACGATGCGATTCCTGGTGTCGTCCGACCAGCGACGTGCGAGAAGCCAACACGGTCGTGCGATTTCTTTGCAAAAAAACCGACCTCACCCAGCGCTAGAATCTGCTCGATTAACGCGCTGGCTTCGCTCGGGCGGCCTTGCGGTTAGAGCGCCGTGGGGCGCGCACATTGTTTTTTGCGTCGGGAGGGGGCTTCGCTGGAGGGGTAGGTGAAATGTCGTTTCTAGCGGCATGCGTCGTCGGACGAAAAATATGCTGGACAACAAAATTAGTTCTTGACGTTCGGAATAAGTCGGCGCCCGATGGGTTCACTCCATTGAAGCTTGTGCCAACACGAAAAGGAGGGACACCCTTATGCCAGTCTCGATCCGTTTGTCTGTCCCAGTGGTACTGAGGGCAGCCGTCGCACTTGCCATGTCTGGAGTTGGAATACTCCCGTCGTTCGCCGCCGGACCGCAGGCCGCGAGCTCAGACGAGGCGCCGTTTCTTCAAGAGAATGACGCCGCGATGACGAAGATGATGGCCGACATGTCGATCAGGCCGACGGGCGATGTTGACCGGGATTTCGTCGCGATGATGGTGCCTCACCACCAGGGCGCCATTGAGATGGCACAGGCCGAATTGCGCTATGGACGCAACGAGCAATTACGCCGTATCGCGCAGGAAATCGTCGTCGAGCAGCAGCAGGAGATTGTTGCGATGCACCTCGCGCTTGGTCAGCCCCTGCCGCCGTCGACACCCGCACCAGACCAGCAAGAGCCTGCTTCCTCATCCGCGGGGGACGCACACGCGATGTCCCACCACGGCATGCAGATGAACATGCTGAACCACACGCAAAAGGAGCCGCAATGAAACACACGTCCCTTCTTACTTCGGCGCTGACCATGGCAGCACTGACCGCAGCCCAGTTCGCATGGGCTGGACAGGCCCCTGGTTTGTCGTCCGACCCGGATATTCCGGTCAGCCACCATGACCGCGTCTATGCCGCCGAGCAATTCTCGAACACCGTCTCCGTTATCGATCCGGCGGACAACAGGGTGGTCGGGGTGATTCGTCTGGGAGACCCGTCGCCAGGCAACTTCAGCCCGTTGTACAAAGGCCAGTTGCTCGTGCACGGCATGGGGTATTCGCCCGATCACCGCACCATTGCTGTGGTGTCCATCGGCTCGAACTCGGTGTCCTTCATCGATACGCAGACGAATGCGGTCAAGCACGTCACATACGTTGGCCGCTCGCCTCACGAAGCTTTCTTTACGCCTGACGGCAAGGAGGTTTGGGTGACTGTGCGCGGCGAAAACTATGTGGCCGTGCTTGACGGTACAACGTATGAAGAAAAAACCCGGATCACCGTGCCGGCCGGCCCGGGCATGCAGATTTTCTCGCCAGACGGGAAGTATGGCTACGTGTGTTCATCGTTCAACCCCGAAACGGAGGTCATCTCGGTTGCTGACCACAAGATTGTCGGCACGGTGAAGCAGGCAAGCCCATTCTGCCCGGACATCGCTGCGACCCCGGATGGCAAGCAGATATGGTTTACGCTCAAGGATGTGGGCAAGACCCAGGTGTTCGACGCGCGGCCGCCATTCGGGATTCTCAAGACGCTCGACACAGGTCCAATTACGAATCATGTGAACATCGTGCACAACGCCAACGGCACGTTCGCGTACGTGACCGTCGGAGGGCTGAACCAGGTCAAGGTGTTCCGAAACGATGACTTCTCGCAGGTTTCGACGATTTCTGTCGGCAACCTGCCGCATGGGCTATGGCCGTCCGGTGACGGCAGCCGTATCTACGTCGGCCTCGAAAATGCCGATGCGATGACCGCCATCGATACGCTGACGAACAGGGTAATCGCGACCGTGCCCATCGGCCAGGCGCCGCAGGCTGTCACCTATGTACCGAATGCGGTCCCGGAAGGAGACGGCACGCAAAATACGCAGCCGCTCGGTCTCGCCGGGCAGAGTACGCACCTGGTCCTGGTTCCCGTGGGCTCGGGCAAGTCGGTGGACGTCGCTAGCGCACCCACGACTGTCGCATTGTTCGACCAGGGTCTCGTGCAGGTCCTTCAGGCGGCCGTCACTGGCCTGCAGCCAAAGCAAGCGTATGTGCTGGGCCTCGCAGACAACTCTGACGGCACCGGCAACATAGAAGCGCTGGCGAACTTCATGACCAATCCAGCCGGCTCCGCAATTGTGAATGCGCTCGGCCAGATCCGCCAGTTGGTCACGCCCGGCGTGGGCACCGCGGGCGACAGGCACCGCTACCTCGTGATTGCGCCGCAAGTTTCAGGCAAGCCGGGAGCCCCGGTACAGGTCCAGGCGCTGCTCGCGTCGTAGGTCAATCTCGCTGCGTGCGTCACCGGCCCAGGCGGAGTTCGGTGACAGTTGAGTTTTGCCCCAGCGTGTCGGTTGCTGAATGGCAGCGCACTTCCGGGTTTGGCCAAACGACGACCGTATAGAACGGTCGCTGTGGCCATGTGTCACCTCCAGTTGTTTTAGGTACGAAGGTGACGAGCAGCAGGCATGCCAATGGGTCTCTGACTGCGATGCAATTGAGGTCCGGTTGATTTACGTGGTCTTCGTGGCTTCATCGGATCGACGGGTATCATTTCCTCTGGTGGCCCGAAACGACCCGCGGGTACCTAAGCCCCCGCAATCCGCCAAACAGGCCGCCGAATACCCGTCGCTTCGCCCAATTGATTTCCACGTCCCGCGCTACACTGTGTTTCCACAGACGAAACAGACTCGAATGTGACCGCCATTTCGTCGAAGTCGCGGGCAAAGCCGGGGCCGTCCGAGGCCGCAGCCCTTTCGGTTACCCCATTCTGACGGATGTCAATATGATTCCACTCGGTGCAGCATCCACGCTACTCAGCGGCGTGAGCAGCGTCATCCGTTCCGGGCTGTCGACGCTGACGGGCCAAAGCTCCGCAAGTGAATCAAGCCAGTCGAGTTTTGCGGCACACCTCAAGACCGCAACGTCACAAAGCAGTCTTGGAAAAAGCGAGCATCACCATCACCATCACGCATCTGGCGCACGCAGCGCGATAAACGCATTGACAAATTCTTCGCCATCGCCGTTACAAGGCACGCCTGGTGCCGGTATGAGACCGGGTGTCGCAACCGGCTCCGTCATCAATATCAGTGCCTAAACGGGCACCGAAGGCCGACTGGGTGACGCATTGCCAAAAAAGCGTTGTCCTTAAACGAGCCGCGCAAAAATCGTCGCCTCCTGGTAACTCGTTCAATGAATCGAGTCCCGGATGCTGATGAGACTATGCGAGTCCATCCAGTCGTACGATCCACTGCTGTGGGCCCACGCCCAGTTCCTTGCCGCTTCACGTTTTTTGCCGACCGCCTGTGCAACCTCTTCGGAGGACGAACTTTCGTCATACTTGTCGTTCGTGCGTTCAACGCGGCCGATGTTTCTTGAGTTGGATGAGTCGTAGTTCATTGCGATTCCTGATTGAGATTGCTGTCAACGCGCATCAATCCTGCTCCACCAGCTCGTCGTGCATCGACGCTGCGAGAAGCTCGGCGAAGCGCTCAAGCGCCGCGACTGAGCCGTGCACTGTGCGGTACTCCTGACGTCCAATCTTCGCGTCAAGAACCACCGTCATTCCCGATTTCCGAGCCAGGTCAAGGATGTTCATCTACTGCTCCACATCGTTGAATCATGTGATTCAGTTAGTACTCTGATGCGCGTGAACGGTTTTTCCACACAATCCATTCTAAGTACTATGCGCTGGACATCAACGCAGCCACGGTGAATTCACAGTTTTCAAAACGACAACAATAGAGACCGCAGCCGGATGCGGCGAGGTCCCATCCGCATTCCGAGCCGTTGGGTCGTGCGCGACCGAGAAAAAGATCTGCAGCAGGCGGTGACTGGCGATCAGAAGCGCCAATAAATCGGGTGGCGGTTCTACTCTTCTCCTGGAAGCGGCCGTTGAACCGGGGCTTGCTCGAACGGCCGGAGAGGGGTCGCTTTGCGACGGTGCCTCTGATGTGCCCTGCCGGCCTGCAGGGCAGGGTACCTGGCTGTAGCCAAGGAAGAATCTAATCTTCGGGGACAGCCTGGGTCCAACAGGGACACGTATCAGACGCAACCAGAAAATGCCTTGGCGTGATCCGGCACATAGCCGAGCGCGGCGCTGATCGCTTCGGCTTCCTTGCGCAAGGCTGTCGCAATCGGACCGTCAATCGAGGAGTCGAACCCACCCGTTGCCCCCAGCGCAGTAAGCGACGCGCAAAGGTGCCCGTTGGCATCGAAAAGCGGCGCGGCGACTGCGCTTATTCCCTTCAGATTCGTATCTTTGACCGTGGCGCAGCCCATTGCGCGAACCTCGCGTTGCAGCTGTCCTATCGGATCGGTTGGATCGAGTAGCGCGCGCAAGTCGGCGGGGGCGCGCGCGAGTTCTTCTTTCGCCAGTTTTCGAACTCGCGACTCATCGAGTAAGGCGAGAAAGAGTCGCCCTGTCGCGGACCAGAGTAACGACATGACCGAGCCCGCGCGCACATTCACCGTGACAGGTAACCCCGGCTCCTCAAAGCGAATGATCGTCGGTCCGTGATTGCCCATTACGGCAATGAAGCACGTCACTTCCAGGCTCTCGCGTAAGCGCACCAACGACGGTTCGGACAAGCGAATGGGGTCCGCCACGCGCATTGCTGCAAGACCGATGGAAATGCACTGGGGTCCCAGGCAGTACTGCTGCGTTGCCGCGTCCTGAGTAACGAAAGACTCTTCCATCAGGCTTGCCAGGTAGCGATGGACTTTCGCCGGATTCTCGTGCAGATGGGCGGCGAGAGCGGTCAGCGTCGCACGTCCCCCAAGGGCGGCCAGCTCCTTTAGTACGAGCATCCCGATGGACGCAGACTGCACGCGTTGCCGGCGGTCCCGCGCAGCGCGGTCACCCGCCTGCTTTTGAGAATTATTTTCCATTTCGTCATCTTAGCCGATCGGGAGCGGCAGCCGGTATGGCAAGGTTTACCCGGATCACGTGATTACGCATTGCGTATTATAGTTACGCAAATGACATCACATCTGGAGAAGAGCATGGCCGCAGTCGCACCTGATCTCGGTGTATCGAAGTGTCCTTTCCATGGCGCGGCGCCCGACGCCGCGCTTTCCCCCAGCGGTTGCCCGGTGAGCGCACGCGCCGCTGCGTTCGATCCGTTTGAGGACGGTTATCAGCAGGACCCGCCCGAATACGTGCGCTGGGCCCGTGAGCAGGAGCCGGTTTTCTACAGCCCAAAGCTCGGCTATTGGGTCGTCACGCGCTACGACGACATCAAGGCGATCTTTCGCGACAACATCACCTTCAGCCCGTCGATCGCGCTCGAGAAAATCACGCCGACCGGCCCCGAAGCGAACGCGGTGCTGGAGTCGTATGGCTACGCGATGAACCGCACGCTTGTGAACGAAGACGAGCCAGCGCACATGCCGCGCCGTCGTGCGTTGATGGATCCGTTCACACCGGAGGCGCTTAAGCACCATGAACCGATGGTGCGCGAGCTCGCGCGCGAGTACGTAGATCGGTTCATCAACGACGGCCGCGCCGACCTTGTCGACCAGATGCTGTGGGAAGTCCCGCTCACGGTTGCGCTGCATTTTCTTGGCGTGCCCGAAGAGGACATGGACACGTTGCGCGAATATTCGATCGCACATACGGTGAACACGTGGGGCCGCCCGAGGCCGGAGGAGCAGGTCGAGGTCGCGCATGCGGTCGGCAAGTTCTGGCAGTTCGCGGGCAAGGTGCTAGACAAGATGCGCGAAGACCCGTCCGGCCCGGGCTGGATGCAGTACGGCATCCGCAAGCAGAAGGAACTGCCCGACGTGGTGACGGATTCCTATCTGCACTCGATGATGATGGCGGGCATCGTCGCCGCGCATGAGACGACGGCCAACGCGACCGCCAATGCGATGAAACTGCTCTTGCAGCACCCGCAGGCATGGCGCGACATCTGCGAGGACCCGAGCCTCATTCCCAACGCGGTCGAGGAATGTCTGCGTCACAACGGATCGGTCGCCGCGTGGCGCCGGCTTGCGACGAAAGACGTCACCATCGGCGGCATCGACATCCCGGCGGGCTCGAAGCTGCTCATCGTGACTTCGTCGGCCAATCATGATGAGCACCAGTTCGCGGATGCCGACCTCTTCGATATCCGCCGCGAGAACGCCAGCGGTCAGCTCACCTTCGGTTATGGCTCGCATCAGTGTATGGGCAAGAACCTTGCGCGCATGGAGATGCAGGTCTTTCTCGACGAGTTCACACGCCGGCTGCCACACATGCGGCTTGCCGAACAGCGCTTCACGTACGTGCCGAACACGTCGTTTCGCGGGCCGGAGCATCTCTATGTGGAATGGGATCCTGCGCGGAATCCGGAGCGCCACGATCCATCCGTGCTGAAGCCGTGCGCAACGGTGCGGATCGGTGAGCCATCGTCGCATGCGGTGAGCCGGGCGGTGATCGTCGACAGCTTGTCGGCGTGCGCGGATCGTATCGTGCGTGTACGGCTCGTCTCCCCAGATGGCAAGCCATTGCCGCGCTGGGCGCCGGGTTCGCATATCGATGTCATCTGCGGCGACACCGGACTCTCGCGCCAGTATTCGCTTTGCGGCGATCCGCGGGATCGCAGTGCCTTCGAGATCGCGGTGCTGCGAGAGCCGGAGAGCCGCGGCGGATCGGCCTGGATCCATGCCAACGTCAAGGCAGGCGATGTACTGAAGATTCGCGGCCCGCGCAATCACTTCCATTTCGCTGCCGATGCGCGCAGGGCGATCTTCATCGCGGGTGGCATTGGCATCACGCCGATCAGCGCGATGGTGCGAGAAGCAAAGGATCGGGGTATCGACTACGCGATTCATTACAGCGGGCGGCGTCGCGCATCAATGGCGATGCTCGACGAGCTGGCCGCGTTGCACGGCGAACGCCTCCATGTGCACGTATTGGAAGAAGGCGCACTCAACGATTTCACGTCACTCTTCGCGCAACCGGACGAGCACACGCACATTTATGCATGCGGCCCGGCGGGGATGCTCGAAGCGGTGGAGGTGAGCTGCGCGCATTGGCCGGAAGACGCGCTGCGCGTAGAGCGTTTCGTATCGACGAAGACCACCCTCGACCCGTCGAAGGAACATGCGTTCGAGATCGAACTGAAAGACTCCGGCCTTGTGATTCCGGTCGCCGCGGACCAGACGGTGCTCGCGGCGCTGCAGCAGGCAAACATCGACGTACAGAGCGACTGCCGGGAAGGCCTGTGCGGGTCGTGTGAGGTACGGGTGCTGGCAGGCAAAGTGGACCATCGCGACATGGTGCTCACGCGCGCCGAGCGCGAAGCGCACAACCGCATGATGACCTGCTGTTCGCGCTCGTGCGGCGGTGAACGGCTCGTGCTCGAACTGTAAACACGCAGCCGGTTTAAGACCGCCGGCGCATACGGGCGAGTCCCACGATCTGGAAATCTCAGTTCCGGGGGAACGTTCACAACTATTGGTAAGGATGCCGTAATGTATAAACTGATGAAATGGGCCGATCAACTGCTTCCCGGCGCGAAGACGATTCCGGAGGTACCCGCGCAACACTCGATGGTTTATATCGCGTCGGGCTCGGCTCTCGTCAATGGCGTGGAACTAGCGGCGGGCAAGGCCTGCTATGCCGAGGAAATCCTGACCGTCGAAGCGGGCAACGTGGGTGCGGAATTGTGGCGATGGGGACTGGTTCACGACGACGGCGGCCTCGGGCTGTTGAGCGGTACGGGTGTGTTGTCCAGACTGCGAATGGCACGGCGCGTAAAAATGTTCGAGATGATGCCTACCTCGAAGTGGCTATTCCGACTCGATTGCATCGTCGGGTTCGAAGGAACAACCGGACTGCACTCCCATCCCGGTTCGGGAATTCGCTGCTTGATCGAAGGCGATCTTCGGACCGAATCGGAAAAAGGGGAGAACACAGTCAACACCAGACGAGGGGATGTCTGGTACGAGGAAGGTGCCTATCCGCTTGTTTCGACGGTGCGGGACGGGGCGAACACCACCTTTCTGCGCGGAATGATTCTTCCTCCGGAGTATTTGATCTACGGCGAGACGGCGACATGGATTGAGGGGGCCAAGGCCAAGTATGCCGAGTGGAAGCCGTTGGAGCAGCGGGTCGTCAGTCTGCGATAGGGGCATTGAAAATGAACACTATCCAACACGTCGGCTTCATCGGCCTCGGGCGTATGGGCCAGGCGATCGTGCCGCGGCTTCTGGGTGCCGGTTTCAGCGTCACGGTATGGAGCCGTACCGCCTCGCGGTGTGAGCCCGTCATTTCGGCGGGCGCCACGCTTGCGGAAACCCCCGAAGCGCTCGTACGCACCAGCGATCTCGTGTTCACCATGCTTCATGATGACGCAAGCGTGCTCGACCTCTATGCGCGCCTCGCACTGGTGGCAGACGGCCGTCGATTTCTCGAAATGAGCACGGTGCGGCCAAGCACGCACCGCCAGGTAGCGGGCATCGTCGCGCGACATGGGGGCGTTTATACCGACGCGCCTGTTATTGGAACCGTCGGGCCCGCTCGGGCCGGCCAGTTGGTCAGTATGCTTGGTGCGCCGGCGAGTGACGAGCCGTTACTGGGACCGGTTCTCAAGGCCTTCTCCCGCAAACAGTGGTGGCTGGGATCGGTAGGGTTGGGCGCGGCGATGAAGTTGTCGCTGAACCTGATTCTTTGTAGCTACTGGCAACTGCTTGGCGAGAGCCTGGCGTTGGCCGAGCGTAGTGGCCTGCCGCGCGAACTCATGCTCGAGGCAGTGATCGACAGCCCGGCCGCCCTTGCCATGTTGCCGGCCAAAAAAGAGGTCGTCCTGGGCGGGAATTCGACCGCAGCATTCGACGTGGCCGGCCTCTACAAGGACATGCACGCGATTGCTGCCGAAGCTGCAGCCCTTGACGTGCCGATTCCCGCGATGCAGGCGGCCATGGCTCAGGTCATGCAGGCAATAGGCCAAGGCTACGCCTCGCGAGATGTCGCGTCCTTGACGCCTTACTTCATCGAGGCGGTGAACGCCGCTGAGCAGCAGCCCAAATCTGAATCTTCGCGGAAGGCATCATGATCACTGACCACGAGCCCACATTTACGCACCTCGGCCATTCCACAGCCGAAGACTGGCGCGCCCTGATGGCGCATTACAACGATCACGTCTCCCGATTGCCCGATCGGATCATGGCGCACATGCGGTTGATGGCGGGCGACTTCGGCGGCTTTCCCGTGGACCGCCTTACCCACTCGCTGCAGACCGCTACGCTCGCCTATCGCGATGGGCGTGATGAAGAATACGTTGTCTGCGCTTTGCTGCACGACCTGGGTGACCTTCTGGGATCCTTCAATCACCCTGACTTTGCAGCGGTCGTTCTTCAGCCGTTCGTGTCCGAGGCGAACCATTGGATGGTCAAATACCACGGAATTTTCCAGGGATACTACTTCTTCCATCATTTGGGCCTGGACAAGAACATGCGCGACGAGCATCGTGACAGTCCGTACTTCAAGCAGACCGCCGAGTTTTGCGCGCTCTACGACGGTGCAGCCTTCAATCCCGATCTGGAGTGCATGCCGCTGGAGGCGTTCGAACCTATGCTGCGCCGGGTCTTCGCGAAGCCAAAAAACTCCGGCGTGTACGCAAGGATGCAGCCGAGCGGTCAGTGATCCGAAGTCGTGCGAGGCTTGAACGCGGGGGCGCCTTTCAGGCTGCGTGCACAGTCCATATAGGCACGGACTGCGCCGCTCGTCTCGTCGGCTCGACTGAGTCGGACGAGTTCTGCGAAATTGGAGACGCCGGAGAGGGGCCGCATGCTCAATCCGGGCATCGCCATCCTGGAGAGCACAGCGGGAATCATCGCGACTCCCAGTCCGGCAGCCACCATTGCGAACAGAGCGTTCGTGCTTGATGCGCTTTCGATGATGCGAACATCGTCACCCAGGATCGCGCGCACCAGCGCCACGGATCCCTCCCCATCTTTCTCGGTCACGGGGAGGATGATTTGCTCGGCTTGCAGGTCTCGCGCCGAGACACGCCGTTTCGAAGCGAGCGGATGGTCGTCCGCCATCGCGACGGCGAGTGGCCAGCGCCCCACGCGCTCTGCACGAAATCGCGAATCACTAGCCAGCAAGACGCTCGGACTATAGGTGACGTCCAATTCGCCGTTGAGCAATGCTTCGGCCAGTTGTTGCGGCGCGACTTCGTCCAGATGCACTTCCACTTCCGGGTAAAGCTGACGAAAGCGCCGCAAGTCGTCTATCAGTTCGCCGCCGTAGACGGCGGATCCAACAAAGCCGATTCGCACACTGCCGATTTCGCCCTTCAGCGAACGCTGGACGTCCGAACGCACCCGGTCGGCTTGCGCGAGCAGACGCCGCGCATCCGCAAGCAAAATGCTGCCGGCCTCGGTCAGTACCACGCGCCTGCTGGTGCGCTGGAAAAGCGGCCCGCCGAGTTCCTCCTCCAGCGAACGAATCTGCATGCTCAACGCAGGCTGCACGATGTGGAGGCGTTCTGCCGCGCGTCCGAAATGCTCTTCTTCTGCGACGGCAACGAAATAGCGTAGATGGCGAAGGTCCATGTTAACTCTCACGATCAGATTATCTGATCAATCTGTCAATTCAATCTATTTTACATCCATCTTCAAACAAGCGAACCTCTCGCTCGACAACTCAGTGAATTTCGATAAACGGGCCGAAACCAGGCCGCGCTTCGTTACGCTCGTCTTCTTGGGGTTCGTATCGCCTGAGACGGACGGCGTGTTGAATAAGTGAAAGACAATGGCAACTCCCAATACGACATCGCAGACCGATTTCGACAATGCCGAAATCGCCAGCGATTTTCTTCGCCTCGTTTCCCGAGCCAATGCCGTGCTGGCAAACTCGATCTCGCGGCGCGCGATGCAAGCGCTCAATGTCACGGCAGTGCAAGGGCGTTTGCTGTTTCTGGTCGATCGGTATGGGCTTTCGCATGCCGGCGAAATTGCGCGCGAATGTAATGTCGACCCAACCGCGATTACACGCCTGATCGAACGTCTCGTCAGAAACGGCGTCCTCACACGAGCACGTTGTGTGCTGGACCGGCGCATGATTCGACTCGTCCTGACGCCGCAAGGCCAAGCCGTAGCTGACCAGATGCCGGCGATATTCACGGATGTCTACAACGAAGTGCTGGCCGACTTCAGCCCGGATGAGCATGCCTTCTTCAAGGCGATGTTGCGTCGCCTTCTTGCTTCGTGAGGCATCGTCAGGGCCCGGTTGCGCGTTGAACCGCTTCTCGCAGCAGCTACATTCTTCTGTCATGCAATTTCCTGACCTCAATCTTCTCTTTGCCCTTGACGTGCTGCTCGAAGAGGGATCCGTCGTGGCCGCCGCGCGCCGCATGAACCTGAGCGCGCCGGCCATGAGTCGCACCCTGGCGCGCATTCGCGAGACAATCGGCGACCCCATTTTCGTCAAGGTCGGGCGCAAGATGGTCCCCACACCGCGCGCGCTGACGTTGCGAGAACAGGTCCATCAGTCGGTGCAGAGTGCACGCCGGCTGCTAGAGCCTGAGCATGAAGTCGATCTGCCGACTCTCAAACGAGATTTCAATCTGCACGCGAACGATGTCTTCATCAGCGCGTTCGGTCAGGCCCTGATGGAGCGGCTTTGTGCCGAGGCGCCGCACGTGCTGCTGCGCTTTTCTCCAGAGCAGGACAGGGAGGACACGGTGCTGGAGGACGGCAAGGTCGACCTGTACATCAGCGCTATGCGTCCGATGGGTACGGACGTTCACGTCCAGTCTCTATTCACGACGAAATTCGTGGGGATGGCGAGGGAAGCGCACCCCATCTTCGATCACGAGATCACGCCGGAACGCTTTGCACGATACGAACAGATCAGCGTATCGCGGCGTGGGCGCCCGAACGGCCCGATCGATGTGGCCTTGCAGCGGTTGGGCTTATCACGGCGAGTGTCCCTCGTGGCTCCGACGTTCCATTCCGGCGTTTTCATGCTCGGAAGTTCGGACTTGATCGTGACCGTACCCGAGCACGTTGCGTGGGCGGTACGGCGGATGAGTCTGCGAGCACGGTCGTTCGAGCTGCCGCTGGCGCTCGAGACGGTGGTCGTTGTCCAGGCGTGGCATCCGCGATTTCAGAGCGATAGTGCGCATCAGTGGCTTCGACGCATCATTCGCGAACTGTGCGCCGGTCACGTGAACGGCGCGTCCGGCGTTATGTTGCCTGCGCAATGAGTGCGTTTGGCGCACGGCAGTAGTGCAAAGATTTCAATTTTCGTATTGATCCGCCGTACCTAGACTTGCCGCATTGATATGTGGTCTGCAGAAGGGGAACGGTGAAGTCTATGCTCATGCCGATCGACGCCATTGTGGCGTCCATGCTGTGGCGGGTCGTAACGTGGCGGCGGACATGAACAATGTCGCGCTTGCGCTCCGGCAAACCGAGTCTCCTTCGAAAGCTCCCGCCAGTGCCGCTTCGCCTCCGGCGTTTAGTGCGCGAATTCTCGTCGGCATGGGCGGCATTCTCCTCGCAGTTGTGATCGCGCAGATCAACGACCACGTGACCGAAATCGCGATGGGCGATATCCGCGGCGCCATGGGGATCAGCCATGACGACGCCTCCTGGCTATCCACGCTTTATCAGGTTACCCAGGTGTCGGCAATGATGTTTGCTCCCTGGTGCGCGACGACATTCTCCCTCAGGCGCTTCACGATCGGTGTGGTGGCGGTGTTTGCCGTGCTGGGGCTCGTCTTTCCGTTTGCCTTCTCCACCAGCGCGCTTTACGTATTGCGCGTGCTGCAGGGCTTCGCCGGTGGTTGCCTTCCGCCCATGCTGATGACGGTCGCGCTACGTTTCCTGCCCCCGGGGATCAAGCTGTATGGGCTTGGCGCCTACGCGTTGACCGCTACGTTCGCCCCGAATCTCGGCACGCCGCTCGCCGCGTTGTGGACTGAATACGTTGACTGGCGATTCCTGTTCTGGGAGATAGCGCCGCTCGGCTTGCTTTCCATTCTGATGGTCGCCTGGGGGCTTCCGCAGGACCCTCTGCGTCTCGAGCGCTGCAGGCAGTTTGACTGGCGCGGGGTGTTACTCGGATTTCCTGCGCTCGGAATGCTCGTCGCCGCGTTGGGGCAGGGCACGCGACTGGGCTGGACGGACTCGCCCCTGATCTGCATGTTACTCATTGGTGCCGCGATCATGCTCGTGCTGTTTCTGGTGAACGAATGGTTCCATCCGTTGCCGTTCTTGAAGATCCAGTTGCTGGCGCGGATGAACCTGACCCACGCTCTGATCACACTCGGCGGTGTCCTGCTCATATTCGTCGCGGTTGCGAGCGTTCCCGCAGCCTATCTTGCCGAAGTGAAGGGTTATCGCCCCTTGCAGAACACACCCCTTTCATTGTGCGTGGCGTTGCCCCAACTGCTGGCGCTGCCTTTGGTCGCCGCCTTGTGCAACATTCGCGCGATTGACTGCCGCTGGATTCTGGCCACGGGCATCGGTCTGATCGTGTTGACGTGCGGGGTCGGCAGCTACCTCACGTCGGACTGGGTGCGTGACAACTTCTACGTATTGCAGATCATTCAGATCTTCGCGCAACCGATGGCGGTCATTCCGCTTCTCATGCTGGCCACCAACGGAATGGCGCCGGCCGATGGGCCGTTCGCCTCCGCGTGGTTCAACACGATCAAGGGGCTCGCTTCGGTTGTGGGCACAGGCGTGACCGAAGGATTTTTCGCCATGCGTGAACATTTTCATTCGAACGTGCTCGTTGACCAGCTAGGTAACCGGCCGCAGGCGCTGGCCATGGCAAACGACGGGTTTGCCCGGGCGACAGGATTACCTCACCACGCTTTTCTGCCGCTTCTCGACGAGCGGATACGGGAGCAGGCGATGGTCCTCGCTTCGGCCGATGTCCTTCGGCTGATGGCGCTCGTTGCCGTAGCGCTGATTGTGCTGATCCCGGTGATCGCCCCGCGTGTTTATCCGCCCCGTGCCGCCGCCAGCAACCCGACCCGATAACGTCTCGTTTTAGCCATGTCTGAATCCATTCAAAGAAGAAAGCTGTATATCGTTGCCGCCGCCGTCCTGATCTTGATTGTGGTGTCGGGAGTGGTCGCAAGATTTGTCCTTTCGTCGTCATCGCAGACGACCGATGATGCCTATGTGACCGCCGATTTCACCGTGGTTTCGCCGCGCGTGGCCGGCCAGGTCACGGTCCTCTCGGTCGATGACAATCAGGTTGTCCGCCAGGGCCAGTTGCTCGCCCAGATCGACGACCGGGACTACAAGGCGGCGGTCGCTTCCGCGGAGGCGAATGTCGCAATGGCGAAAGCAGCCATCGACAATGCGTCGGCGAGTCTGGTCCAGCAGCAGTCCGTCATCGAACAGGCGAATGCCGCGCTGACCGCGGCCCGCGCGAACTATACCTTTGCCCGGGCTGACTACAACCGCTACACGGACCTGGCGAGTCACGGCGCGGGAAGCGTCCAGAACGCGCAGCAGGCACAATCGCGCATCGATACCGCGCAGGCGGACGTTTCGCGCAACGAAGCCACAGTGAAGGCCGCTCGCCAGCAGATCGCGGTTCTACAGTCCGACCGGGAGCGAGCACAAGCGGCCCTCGAACACGCACTAGCGGGACTGGACACCGCCCGTCTGAACCTGCAGTGGACACGTATCGTGGCGCCGGTCGACGGCATGGTCGGCCAACGCTCGGTGCGTCTCGGGGCCTATGTCACAGCGGGAACGCCACTGCTTGCGGTGGTCCCGCTGCAGCAAGCCTTCGTTATCGCCAATTTCCAGGAAACACAGCTAACTTCGGTGCGTCGCGGAGAGGCGACCGATATTCACGTGGATTCCCTTCCAGGCGTTGTGCTGCACGGAACGGTGGACACCCTGGCGCCGGCCACCGGCGTAACTTTTGCCGCGATCGCACCCGACAACGCGACTGGCAACTTCACCAAGGTGGTCCAGCGCATTCCGGTGAAGATCGTATTGCGTCCCGGGCAGCCTGCATTGCGGAGACTTCGCGTGGGCATGTCGGTAGAGGCGACCATTCACGTGGGAGGCTTGCGTGTGGACGAAGGCGGGGAGGGCGTCGCACGATGAGCACGCTCAGGGCCCGAATCGCCGCGGGGGCGCTTTTGACGGCACTTGCCGGGTGCACCGTCGGTCCGGATTATCATGAGTCAAAGGCCGTGCTGCCAGCACAGTGGACCGACCACGCGACCCAGGCGCTCCCGGTCAATCGCAGCCGCACTGTACCGGACGATGTCGACGCGCGCTGGTGGACAGCGTTCTCGGACGCGCAGCTTTCCTCACTCGTCGAGCGCGTAGCGGGCGCGAACCTCGACGTCAAGGTCGCCACGCAAAGGCTCATGCAGGCGAGGGCGGCCCGTGGCATGACCGGTGCCGACGCACTGCCCGCGCTGCAGGGCTCGGCGTCGTATCAGCACGCGCGTTCGAGCCAGAATGGGCTTGTGGACATCTCCGGGTTGAACGGCAGGAGTGACTATAACGTCTGGCAGCCGGGAATCGACGCTTCATGGGAGCTTGATGTTTGGGGACGCGTGCGCCGCGAGATCGAATCGGCTGACGCGTCGGTACAGGCAAGTGCTGACCTCCGTCGTGGCGTTCTGCTGTCGGCGTTGGCCGAAACGGCGTCCGATTACATCCAGCTGCGGGGGGTGCAGGCACAACAGGCCATCATCCGCCAAAACCTCGAAATCGCACGCGAGAGCCTGGCGCTGACGCAGATTCGCATCGCGGACGGGGTGGCAACGCACCTCGAAGCCGCACAGGCTGCGGCGCAGGTCAGTGAAATTGAGGCACGCCTGCCGGTGCTGGAAAACCAGCGTGTCCATCTGGTCAACGTGCTGAGCTTCCTGCTTGGCGAACCGCCGCGAACGTTGGAGAGCGAACTTGATGCCATGCATCCCATTCCTCCTGTGCCGCCTCGCGTGCCCGTCGGACTCCCTTCACAGCTGGCAGAGCGTCGTCCGGATATCAGGGAGGCGGAAGCGCGCTTGCACGCGGCAACAGCCGATATCGGCGTGGCGGTCGGAGACTTCTACCCACGGATCACGCTCTCGGCGAACCTGAGCCTTCAGGCCATGCATTTCGATGGTCTCGACGAGTGGAGTTCGCGCATGTTCGGTGTGGGTCCGGCGCTGACCGTGCCGATTTTCGAGGGCGGCCGGCTGAAAGGACAACTCGAGCTGCGCAAGGCACAACAGCGCGAGGCAATGATCGAATACCAGCGTGCTGTGCTCAACGCCTGGCACGAGGTTGACAACGCGATGAGCGATTACGGCACACGCCAGGCCAGGCAGGAGAAGCTCGACACCGCCGTAGTACAGGATCAGGTGGCTCTTGAGAACGTTCGTCGGCAATACGTTGCGGGCGCCACGGACTTCCTGAACGTCCTCGCGGTCCAGCGGGATCTGTTAGATACCCAGCAGGCGAAAGTCGTCACCAACACAGAAGTTTCACTCGCGCTTGTTGGCCTTTTCAAGGCACTGGGTGGCGGGTGGGAGACCTCCTTCCCGGTGCCATCTTCGGTGAAGCGCGACAACCCCTCAGACTACTCGAAGGCAGCGGCTTACGCGCCTTGAGCATGACCGTCCTGGCGGCAGCGCCGCCTGAGGAAACGCCACGTTGACCTCTTCTGCGAACGTGCTGCTATTGCACGTTCGCAGAAACCGCTTTGGGATAAGTCGATTCCCACCCGCCGCCAACTGCCTTGTAAAGAGCGACCCGCGTCGTGGCGATGCAGGTGACGTTATCGCTCAGATCCTGTTCGATACGATCAAATTAACTGATCGATCTGTCAATTCAATCTATTTTACTTCCACCTGCGAACAGGCGATCCTGTCGCTGTAAAACGCATGACGGTGAAAGCGGGCTCGCCCTTCGGGCGACCCTTACAAATAGGCTAAACATGAACGTTCTTTGCAGCTTGCGCGATGGCGCGCCGCGATGCCGGTGGCGCGCTTTCCGGCGTGTCGTGCTTTGCGGTTGCACGGTTGCCGCGACGCTAATGACCGCGGGTTGCGCCGTGGGGCCGGACTACCGCAAGCCGACGATCGATATCCCCATAGGCTTCAAGGAGGGCGTCGATTGGCAACGGGCACAGGCTGATCCACAGGCAACGCTCTCGAGCACGTGGTGGCGCGAGTATCACGACGATACGCTGACGCATCTGGTGGAAGAGGCGTTCAAGGCCAATCAATCGATCGCGCAAGCGGAGGCGGCGTACCGGTTGGCGCAAGCCACCGTGGCCGCCAATACCGCGGGTCTCTTTCCGACGATCTCGGCCGGCATCTCGGGGTCGCGTGCGGGAGCGGGTTCTGGCGCAGGCGCGGCAAATGGCAGTGCTTTGAATTCCGGAGTGCACAACACCGTCACTGCGGACGTCACCGCGAGCTGGGAGCTCGATCTATGGGGGCAAATCCGCCGCGAGATCGAATCGAGCAAGGCGAGTGCGCAGGCTAGCGACGCGCAATTGGCCGGGCAGCGTCTGTCGATTGCCGCAAGTGTCGTGAACGATTACTTCGAACTTCGCCGGGCGGACGTCGATATCGACTTGCTCGAGCAACAACAGCGGATCGATGCCGGCATTCTGGATATGACGCGGGCGAGTTACGCACAAGGCGAGTCGTCGAACGACAGCGTGCTGGCCGCGCAGGACAACCTGGAAATCGTGATCGCCGATCTTCAGACGACGAAGATCTCGCGCGAGCAGTATGAGCACGCGATCGCGGTCCTGACCGGCGTGCCGCCGGGCAAGTTTTCGGTCGCGCCTGAACCTCACTATGCCTTCGTCGCCCCAGCCGTTCCGCTTTCATTGCCTTCGCAATTGCTCGAACGGCGCTATGACGTTGTGAGCGCCGAGCGCACGGCGGCATCGGCGAACGCGAAGATCGGCGTGGCCAAGGCGGCGTTCTTCCCGAACCTGACGCTGTCGGCACAAGGCGGATTCCAGCATAGCTCGCTCGCCAATCTCTTCTCTGTGCCAAACCGCTTCTGGACGCTCGGTCCCGAACTGGCGGGGACGATTTTCGACGGAGGCGCCCGGACGGCGGCCGTGAACGAAGCTCACGCGTCGTACGACGAAGCGGTGGCGGCGTATCGCCAGGCGGTGCTGTCCGCATTCGGGAGCGTCGAGGACAGCCTGTCCTCTTGGAACCATCTTGCACAACAGGAACATGCGTTCGCGGATATCTATCAGCGCAACAAGCGGCTGTTCGAGAGCGAGCAGGCGCAGGTGCAGTTCGGCACCGCAAGCCAACAAAGTCTCTTGACCCAGCAACTTACGTTGCTGCTGGCGCAACAGAACCTCGCGGACACGCAGGCGTCGCTGACGTTGAGCAGCGTGACGCTGATCAAAAACCTGGGCGGAGGATGGGGATGGGATGAAGCAAAGGAGGCTCCTGCTGACGTCGCCACTTCTTCCGGGAGCAGCCGCTGACAGCATGCCCGGCAAGCTTGCGCGCTGTTCCCGTTTCTCGATCTTGCTCACACGGTTTCGATAATGTCACTACTTCTACGCTCACGCCTATCCATTGTTTCCATCGGCCTTCTCTCGTTGTTCGGCTGCGGCAAAAACGATCCACCGCCGGCGCCGCCAGCGCCGCAGGTCGGCGTCATGGAAGCCGAACCCAGCAACGTACCGCTGAATCACAGCTTCGTCGGACGCTTGTCGGCCTATTACAGCGCTAATGTCACAGCGCGGGTTTCGGGCGTGCTGACGAAGCGCCTCTACACGGAGGGCAGTGAAGTCAAGGCAGGACAAACGCTGTTCCAGATTGATCCCACCTACTACCAGACGGTGCTCGACAACGATCTTGCCACGCTCGCCCAGGACCAGGCGACCTTCGTCAACGATCGCACCACGGCCGAGCGTTTTCACAAGCTGTTGCCGATCGGCTCCGTATCGCAACAAACGGTCGACGATGCCGACGCGGCTGAACGCAGTGCCGCTGCCAAGGTCAAGGCAGACGAAGCCGCCGTCGAAGGCGCGCGTGTGAATCTCGGCTATACGAAGGTGACTTCGCCCATTACCGGTATTGCCGGTCAGCAACAGGTGACTGGCGGCGCCGTTGTCGGGACCGGCACGACCGATGCGGGTTCCGGTGGGACATTGCTTGCCACGGTCGAGCAGGTCGATTCGCTCTATGTGAACTTCACGATCAGCGCCGCCGATCTGATCACGCTGAAGCAGGCCCAGAGCAAAGGTGATGTCGCGCTCGCCGCGCAAAACAAGACCACCGTCCAGGTCATGCTGCCCAATGGCACGCCATACGACCAGCTCGGCACGCTGGATTTCACTGATGTTTCCGTGAACTCGACTACCGGTGCGGTCAGCCTGCGCGCGCAGATACCCAACCCGCAGCATCAACTGCTGCCGGGAATGTACGTATCGCTCAATGTTGACCTTGGCCAGCGTAACGATGTGTACCTGGTGCCCCAGCAAGCCATACAGCGCGACACGGTCGGTTCCTACGCGATGGTGGTGGGCGCCGATGGCAAAGTGGTCCGCAAGGATGTCGATACCAGCGATAGCTACCGTAGCGACTGGATTGTGACCGGGGGGCTGGCGCCCGGCGATCGAGTGATCGTCGCAGGTGTGCAGGGCGTACGTGAGGGGATGCTCGCCAAAACTACACCCTGGCGAGGTACCGACCAAGACACGAGGTTGTCACACGCCGGCCCGGCGCCGTCACAGGTCGGTCATCGTGCCGACAGTAAATCGTAGGGGGATCTCATGTCACGTTTCTTTATCGATCGGCCTGTCTTTGCCTGGGTGATTCCCATTCTGATCTGTTTGTTCGGTGCGATCTCGCTGCAGCACCTCGGGGTTGATTCTTATCCGGACATTGCTCCACCCCAGGTGACCGTGACGGCGACCTATCCGGGCGCAAGTGCCTCGACGATGGAATCAACGGTTACGCAGGTGATCGAGCAGCAGCTGACCGGCATTGATAACCTGCTGTACTTCAGTTCGGCATCCAATGGCAACGGGACGGCCACCATCACGCTGACCTTTGCGCCTGGAACCAACGCGGACATTGCACAAGTGCAGGTACAGAACAAGGTGGCGCTCGCGCAACCGCTACTGCCGTCCGAGGTGACGCAGGAGGGCATCGTCGTGGCGAAGGCGAGTCCCGACATTCTGATGGCCGTCAGCTTGCAATCGAGCAACCCTGCCGTCGATACGGCGCGCTTGAGCGACATCATTGCCTCGCGGATACAGCCCGTCGTTGGCCGTATCAGCGGCGTGGGCAATACTTTCATGCTGGGCTCGGAATACGCTTTGCGGATCTGGCTCAATCCCGACAAGCTGCAAGGCTATGGTCTCTCGACGTCGCAAGTGATGAGCGCCGTCCAGGCTCAGAACGCCGAGTTCGCCACCGGTTCGGTCGGCGCGGATCCTGCGGTCAATGGCCAGGTCTTTACGGCAACGGTATCGGGCGACAGGCTGTTTTCCTCGCAGCAGCAGTTTCGCGACATCATCCTGCGGACGAATACTGATGGCAGCGTGGTTCGCCTGAGCGATGTCGCGCGCATCAGCTTCGGGGCGCAAAGCTACGGCACCTCCGCCTCATACAACGGCAAGGCTGCGGGCAGTCTCGCCGTCTACCTGCTGCCCGGCGCGAATGCGCTCGACGTGGCTAAGGCCGTCAAAGCCGAAATGGCGACACTGTCTCGCGATTTCCCTCCCGGCGTCACATGGACCGTGCCGTACGATACGACGCCGTTTATTACGGCCTCGATCACCGACGTCGTACATACGCTCGTCGAGTCGATCATTGTCGTGTTCTTCGTGATGCTGCTCTTCCTGCAGAATGTCCGGGCCACCATCATTCCGACGCTCGTCATTCCGGTCGCGTTGCTCGGCACGTTTATCGGCCTGGCGGCGATGCACTTCTCGCTGAATCAGCTCAACCTGTTCGGGATGGTTCTCGCCATCGGCATCGTGGTGGACGACGCGATCGTCGTGATCGAGAACGTCGAGCGCCTCATGCGTGAGGAAGGTCTCAGTCCGAGAGCGGCCGCGCGTAAGGCCATGGGCCAGATCTCGGGGGCGATCGTCGCGATTACGGTGGTGCTCGCTGCGGTGTTCGTACCGTCCGCGCTGCAGCCGGGCGCGACCGGCATGATCTATTCACAGTTCGCGTTGACCATCGCCGTATCGATGGTGTTCTCGGCGTTCCTCGCGTTGTCCTTCACGCCATCGCTGTGTGCTGCGTTCCTCAAGCCTTCGCATCATGCAAGCTCGAACGTCGTCTTTCAATGGTTCAACCGCGGGTTCGACCGGTTCGGCGCCTTATACGTGGGCAGCGTCGGCCGGATTGTCCGACGCACGCCGCGCTGGATGATTCTGTTCGTCACCCTTTCCGCATTAGCCGGCGTTCTTTACACGCGCCTGCCGACGGCGTTCGTCCCCGATGAGGACCAGGGCTTCATGCTGGCGGTTGTCAATCTGCCTTCTGGCGCGACGCTGTCGCGTACCCAGGAGGTCATGGACGAAATCGGCGGCAGGCTCAAGAAGAGCCCGATCGGCAAGGATATCGATGGCGTCCTGGCATTCCAGGGCTTCAGCTTCGTCGGCCAAAGCGAAAACGTCGGCATGGCGTACATCAAGCTCACCGATTGGAGCAAACGTTCGCAAAGCGCGATGCAGTTGATCCCGCAGGCCAACAAGATAGTGCACGGCATCGACGGCGCGAGGATCTTCATCGTCAATCTGCCCACCATACGTGGACTGAGCCAGTTTGCCGGCGTCGATATGTACCTGCAGGCGCGCAACGGCCAATCGAGGGCCGAGCTCACGCAGGCGGAGGGCAAGTTGCTGGCGGAGGCGGGCCAAAACCCGAAGCTTTTTGGCACTCGGCCCAACTCGCTCCCGGAGGCACCACAGCTTCAGCTGGCCGTGGACCGGGTTCAGGCGCAATCGATGGGGCTGTCGTTGCCTGATGTCTATAACAGCATTCAAATGGATCTGGCGCCCGTCTACGTGAATGAATTCACGTACGACGGACGTGTCAAGCGCGTTTTCCTCCAGGCTGATGCGCCGTTCCGGATGGGGCTCGACGCCCTGGGGCACATCTACACTCCGAGCGGCGTGACGGGCACGTCGTCTGGTTCCAGCGGCGGCGCTGCCGGCGTGAGCGGTGCGGGAACATCGCCGAGCGGTGCGTTGAGACCTGTCAATCCATCGGTGAGCAACAGCGCCATCAGTCCGTACAACATGGTGCCGCTCTCGAGTGTGGTGAAGGCAAAGTGGGATGTCGGCCCACAGGCGCTCTCGCGCTACAACGGCTATTCGGCAGTCGAGATCGTGGGCATGCCGGCGCCAGGATACTCCACCGGCGAGGCGATGCGGATCCTCGACAACATGGTCGGCAACTCGCTGCCGGCAGGCTTTGCCTCGGATTGGACCGGGCAGTCCTACCAGGAAATCCTGGCGGGGAATTCGGCGATGGCGTTGATGGCGTTGTCGATTGTGGTGGTGTTTCTTTGTCTGGCGGCGCTTTACGAAAGCTGGTCCATCCCCGTTGCGGTGCTGTTGACCGTGCCGCTGGGCCTTCTCGGAATGTCGGTGTTCTGCCATCTGTTCAAGGTGCCCAACGATATCTACTTCAAGATCGGCATGGTCACGGTGATCGGGCTTGCCGCAAAGAACGCGATTCTGATCATCGAGTTCGCCATCGACGGCCAGGCGCAGGGCATGACGCTTTTCGAGGCGGTCACGGATGCGGCGAAGCAGCGTTTCAGGCCCATTCTGATGACGTCGATGGCTTTCATCGTCGGCGTGGTGCCACTTGTCCTGTCCAGTGGCGCGGGTGCCGCGTCCCGTCATGAGATCGGCACGGGCGTGATCGGTGGCATGTTGTTTGCCACGTTCTTCGGTCTCCTGCTGATTCCGATGTTCTACGTGACGGTGCGGCGCCTGCTCGGCGACAAGCTCGATGAAGTGACGCGTAAGTTGCGTCATGTCGAGAGCGCCGATACGGTAGCCGATTCCTGATGACGGTCGGCAATGAAGCGCACCAGGAGAGAAGCGCTGGAAACGCGAGCGCAAATATTGAAGGCTGCAGAACAGGTCTTCGTCGAGCGTGGCGTGTCGCGCGCCTCTCTCGCTGAAATTGCAGGTATGGCAGGCGTCACCCGTGGCGCCGTCTACTGGCACTTCAAGGACAAGATGGCGTTGCTCGAAACCTTGTTCGAGGATGCTTCGCTGGCGGACGACCCGTTTGTCATGTCATGGTCCGAGGGGGAGCGCGATCCGCTCGGGCACCTGGAAAGAAAGCTGGCCGGGCTTCTGGCCACGGTGCTATCGGCCGGTCCCTCGCGGAGCCTTTACTCGATCATGCTGATGCACTGCGAGATGTCCACTGAAACCGAATGGATCTGGAGTCGCTTGCATGCCATCTGGCGCTGCGCCGAGCACCAGATGGCACGCGCCCTGAGGGCAGCCATCGCTCACAACCAGCTGAGTGCCGAGCTGGACCCATACCTCGCGGCAACGTTTATTCACTCGACCGTGACAGGGTTGATCATCAGAAGTCTGCGCGAACCGCCGCTGGCCGCAACTAAAGCCGTCGCGAGGCTGATTGCTTCGCAAATTCTGTCGGGGATTAAAGGCTCCGCAAGGTGACATCCGGGTAGCCGGCTAGTGCGGTGGCGCTGACCACATTATTTTCACCCGCAATGAAAGGCAGGGGTGCGGGAGCTTGCAGTGGGCGCAAGCCGGCCCCTCAGAACAGGAGTTGTACTCATGACCGATGTACAGACGAAGGAGGACATTCAGGCGCAAGCCACTCGCGCGCCTCGTTCCCGCAAGAACAAGATCGTGGTTGCGGCGATAGCGGGTGGCCTTCTGGCTGCCGGGGGCATCGCGTACTCCCTGCTGGGCGGCAACGACGTTTCGACTGACGATGCCTACACTGACGGGCGGGCGATCACCGTCGCACCCCACGTAGCTGGCTATGTCGCTGCGCTCAACGTGACCGATAATCAGTTCGTCCGTCAAGGACAGGTCCTCCTCCACGTTCAATGCACCGACTACATCGCGGCGCGCGCTCATGCGCAAGGCGATCTCGAATCGACTGAAGGGCAGCTGGCTTCAGCACAATCGGAGCTGGAGCTCGCGAAGATCAATTATCCTGCGCGGTTCGTTCAAGCGCAGGCAGCACTTGCCACGCGGCGCGCCAACCTTTTCAAGGCACAGTCGGAATTCCTTCGTCAGCACGAAATCCCCAATGAGGCCACAACATCGCATGACGTCGACTACGCTACCGCTGACCGGAACGCGGCTGAATCGCAAGTCGAAGAGGCCCTCGCACAGAAGCGCATCGCCGAACCGGTCGACCTGAACATTGCTGACACCGAGGCACACGTCAAACAGCTTCAAGGTGAAGTCAAGCGAGGTCAGGCCGATCTCGAACGGGCAAACCTCAATATCGACTGGTGTGACATCCGGGCGCCGCAAGACGGATGGGTGACCAAACGGGAAGTGGAGAAAGGGGACTACGTTCAGGTGGGACAGCAACTATTCTCCATTGTCAGTTCCGAGGTCTGGGTTACGGCGAACTTCAAGGAAAACGAACTTACGCACATGCGTCCCGGGCAGCACGTATCGATTGCCGTCGATGCATATCCGAATCTGAAGCTGAAAGGGCATCTCGATAGCATTCAGCTCGGTTCAGGCGGCAGGTTTACCGCTTTCCCAGCCGAAAACGCCACGGGCAATTTCGTCAAGATCGTTCAGCGGGTCCCCGTCAAGATTGTGATCGACTCGGGCATGGATCCAAACCGGCCCCTTCCTCTCAATCTCTCGGTCGTGCCGACGGTGGAGTTGCGATGAGCACGGTCGTACAAGCCCAGGCCGTGACCTGGAAGCCGCGGGCCAACCCATGGTTGATCGCGGTTGTCGTGACGATTGCCGCGTTCATGGAAATCCTCGATACGACGATCGTCAATGTCGCCTTGCCTCATATCGCGGGCAGTCTGTCGATTAGTTCCGACGACGCAACCTGGGCGCTTACGTCGTACCTGGTCGCCAACGGCATCGTGCTCACCATCTCAGGATGGTTAGGAACAGTGTTCGGAAGAAAGCGATACTTCCTCATTTGTATCGCGATGTTCACGGTTTGCTCGCTGCTATGCGGCCTTGCGCAGAGCTTGCCGCAACTGATTGTGTTCCGGCTGCTGCAAGGCTTTTTCGGGGGCGGCTTGCAACCGAATCAGCAAGCGATTTTGCTGGACTCGTTCGAGCCCGAAAAACGCGGGGCAGCCTTTGCGATTACGGCGATTGCAACCATTGTGGCTCCCGTGCTTGGTCCTGTCCTTGGCGGGTATATCACGGACCACGCCTCGTGGCGTTGGATCTTCTTCATCAACATTCCGGTAGGCGCATTCGCCTGCTTTGCAGTTGGCGCCCTCGTGGAAGACCCACCGTGGGCAATCAGGCAGCGGCGATCAGTCGATTACGTCGGTTTGTCGTTGATTGCGCTCGGCCTTGGCTGTCTGCAGATCATGATGGACCGCGGCGAAGACGAGGGATGGTTCGGGTCTCCACTCATCTTTCGATTGGCACTCCTTTCGGGTATTGGTATCTCAGGCGCCGTCATCTGGTTGTCGAGCGTAAAGAAACCCGTCGTCGATCTGCGCGTGTTCAAGGATCGAAACTTCGCAATCAGTTCGATCCTGATCATCGGCATGAGCGTCATCCTGTATGGGACGTCGGTGCTCATACCGCAATTTGCCCAACAGACGATCGGGTACACCGCAACCTGGGCCGGGCTTGTCCTCGCGCCCGGAGGCGTGGCGATCTTGCTGCTGATCCCCCCGGTCGGTCGCCTGATGAAGGTGGTTCAACTGCGCCATGTCATTGCGATCGGTTTTGGCGTCATGATGCTCGGGCTTTGTTATAGCAATACGCTGACACCTTCCATCGATTTCCGCACATTGGCGATCATGCGTTGTGTTCAGAGCGCTGCACTTGGATTCCTGTTCGTCCCAATCAGTATGATGTCTTATCACAGTATGCCGAAATCGTTGAGTGCGGACGCAGCGGCACTGTTCGTGATGCTGCGCAACGTGTTCGGTTCAATAGGTATTTCAGCCTGCACCGCGCTCGTCTCGGAACGCATGCAGGCTCGCCAGGCCCATCTATCGACATGGTTGACACCCTTCAATAAGTCATTCAACGAACTCGTCGCCCGGAACGAGGCGGCACTCCGCTCTCTTGGCTGGGCCGCAAACACCTTGCATGACGAAGCGGTCTCGCTTGTGTTCAACAACCTCAAGCTCCAGTCTGCCGTGCTGGCGTATGCCGACGTTTTTATCTATGGCGCTGCCCTTGCTGCCGCGATGATTCCGCTAGCGATGCTGCTGTCGCCCGTCAAAGATAGCGGCAAGAAGTCCATGCCGATGCATTGATGGCATGTTCTATTATCGAGAATCGACATCATGAATTTACGTAAAGTTCAAATAGTCGCGGCGGTCATGTTGCTCGCCGGATGCACAGTCGGCCCCGACTTTACGCGGCCGGAAGCTAAGCTTCCGACGAACTGGTGCTCTTCGGCGTGTGAGCCGACCAGGTGGGAACCGAGTCGCGTGACATCGGAGCCGGTCACTTCGGCCTGGTGGACCTCGTTCAACGATCCTGAATTGGTGAAACTGGAGGACGCTGTTGCTAACGCTAACCTCGATCTCAAGGCCGCATCGCTCAGGCTTGCCGAAAGCCGCGCGACGCGCACCGTCACGGCAGCGGACCGGTATCCATCCGTTGAGGGCAATGCTGGCGTAACCCGCGAGCGTACGAGTGCCAATGGCGTATTGAGTTCCGCGGGCACGCTGGCTCACGCGCCCAATGCGGCGACGGCCGCAAACGGGAGCGGCGTGGCGGTGACGCCCAATCGAAGTAGCGATGCGTCGCCCTTTAACGTCTTTCAGGCCGGTTTTGACTCGTCGTGGGAACTGGACCTCTGGGGCCGGGTGCGCCGCGAGGTCGAGGCTGCCGACGCCTCCGTCGATATTCAGGCAGATGCACGTCGCGACCTGTTGCTGTCGACCCTGGCCGAAGTTGCGCGCGACTACATCCGGCTACGCGGCATTCAATCCGACTATGCCATTACGTTCGAGAACCTGAACGCCGCCAAAGACATTGAAAGGGTCACACGCGAGCGGAATGCTCACGGACTCGCGACCGAGTTGGATATCGCTCAAGCAGGGTCCGAAGTATGGAGAGAGGCCGCTCTTGTCCCTCAACTGAAACAGCAGGAGGAAGAGACCATCAATCGCCTTGGCTTCCTGCTTGGCGAAGCCCCTGGTGCGCTGCGAGCTGAGCTTGAATCCAACAAGTCGGTGCCGCCAACGCCGCCGGTGGTCCCCACCGGCATCCCGTCCGAACTGGCGCGACGCCGGCCGGACATTCGAGAGGCGGAGGCAGCCCTGCACCAGGCAACGGCGAAGGTTGGTGTCGCACAGGCTGACTTCTATCCGACCATCACACTCTCCGGCAGCGCGAGCCTGCAGGCATTGCAATTCAGTCAACTGGGAGATTGGGCCTCCCATCAGTTTGCAATTGGTCCATCGATCAATTTGCCGATCTTCGAGGGAGGGCGATTGAAGGGTGCGCTGAACCTTCGCAAACTTCAGCAGCAGGAAGCGGCAGTCAATTATCAGAGTGTCGTGCTCTCGGCCTGGCACGAAGTTGATAATGCGTTAACCGCGTATTCGTCGCAGCAGCTCCGTCGCAACGAACTGGAAGCAGCCGTCAGGGACGATAAAAGGGTACTCCGGCTGGCTCAGGCCCAATACGTAGCCGGTACAGGCTCATTTCTTCGGGTGCTCGATGCGCAGCGGAGCCTCCTTGCGGGGCAACAGGATTTGAGTGACAACGTCACCGATATCTCCACGACGCTGGTCGCTCTATACAAGGCACTTGGCGGCGGGTGGGAATCGACATATCCCGAAGCGGTTTCTGTGGATATGACGCCGTCTGCTACCGAAACTGCAGCCGCAGTCTCCGGCGATCGGACAAGTGCTGTCCCCCCAAACGATCGCTAGCAGAACCAGTCGTAAGCGAGCATCTCGGTGAATCCGTGAGTGGCCGTTGTATCCTGCGAAAGCTGCCGTCGGGGCGGGGCGATTCGCAGGTCGGCTTTGGGGTCGAAAGTACCCAACCGGTAAATGTGTAAGCGGCCGTTCGCAGCAACTGATTGGCGAATGGCTGGTCAGTCGCCCATAACGGCCACCTCGACACCGGCGAGCGAACGTCGGCAATGGCCGAGCAGCCGACAAACGCTTCCGAGGGCTCTCGCACCTGCATTTTCCGCCAAACGCCCACTCAACGTGATAAGGAGCGGGCTATCCGAACAAGCAGAAGCTGATCCTCTCCGGATTTCACGAGGCTTCGCTTGCCCTTCGCAAAGCCTACAACTACGCGTTCCCGGACAAGAAGCACGTGCACATTCATTCGAGCTACGACGCCAGGCTGGCAGAACGTGTCGCTGGCTCTCACGCGTAGCGCGAAGAGCGACGTTGCCTGGGCGGAATGCGCCCCGCTCTTCGTGTATAAAGGAGGAAGCCTGTACTACGGGAGCCCGCCGTGCCCGAAACCCCGCCGTCAACCACGAACTCAACCGCTGAAGGTCCGAACCCGTCCTTGTCGCGAATCATCAAGCCGTGGGCCATCGGCGGCGCAATCGTGCTGTTGCTCGGCATTTTGCTGCTGATCTTCAACCCGTTCCACAAGAGCCCGGATGAACGGGCGCTGAGCGAACTGGGATTCATCAAAGGCACCTGCAACGACAGCGACGCGTCGACAGCCACGCCCGACTCGGAATGCTTGGCGTTGCGGGCGAAACCGACAATGACGGCATCTCAGGTCGCGGCCGCTTTGCCACATCTAAAGAATTCCGACCGCAAGATCGAACTGAATCTGGGAGGCACCCAGATCGATAACCTCGATTCGCTGAAGGGACTGGACGATCTGGAATCGCTTGACCTGACGGACACGCCCGTCTGGAACATCGACGCCCTGAAGGAAATGCACTCGCTGAAAAGGCTCGTGCTCCATCGCACCGAAGTCGAAAACATCGCCGCGCTAAAAGGGCTGCCCGGTCTGCAATCGCTGAACCTCTGGGATACCCGCGTCTCGAATCTCGACGCGCTCAAGAACCTGCGCGATCTGCGAGAACTCGACCTGCGGGATACACAGGTTCGCGATCTCAATCCGCTCGAAGATTTGCCTCATCTGGAAACGCTCAAACTCGGGGGCGCGAGGAACGTCCGGAATGTCGACGCGCTCAGCCAGCTCGCCTCCTTGCAGACGCTCGATCTCAACGAAACCCAGGTCGACAGCATCAGTGAGTTGAAAAAGCTCCGCGGTCTGCAAGCGCTCTATCTAGCGAACACGCCGCTGCGAGACATCGACGCACTAAAAGGAATGTCTTCGCTCAGGACGCTCGTGCTGGACGGCTCGAAGGTCGATGATATCGACGCGGCGCAGGGCATGCTCCAGCTGAACACGCTGGTGCTCGCTCGCACGCAAGTGACGAACATCGATGCATTGAAGGGGCTCACCCGTCTGCAAAGGCTCAATCTCGCCGACACCCGGGTCGAGAACGTCGAGGCGCTGACAGACCTGAAAAGCCTGCGAATGCTCAATCTCTTTCGCACCAGGGTTCGAAACATCGATCCACTGCGAGGTTCGACCGGTTTGCAGGAACTCTACCTTGCGAACACCCCTGTCGAAGACGTCGACGCGCTGAAAGGGCTCACTGGCCTGCGAGAGCTCGTTCTGTATGGCACCCAGGCCAGGAACGTCGACGATCTCAAAGCGGCGCTTCCAAAAACGCGAATCGTGTGGTGATCATTCGACATTATTTCAACAGGTGCGCCAGGTCAAACAGCAGCGTCCCAGATTTTGATAGTCCTTATCCGACGGCACGCGACAACTGACGTGCGCTTGCAGCGAGATTGAATCTCAAGCTCACGGCAGCGCAGTAGCTTCTAGGGAAACCGGTTTTGCGTGCGCGAGGCTGACCCGTTTCATACGGGTTCGCGGGTAGCGTATTGCGCGGCGATCGGCATCGAGGTATTGCGCTCCCGGGCAACGCATGAAGCGGATCATAGGAAGCAGGTGACGGCCAGTCATGGGAAGCGGTCTGTTATAAAACGATGCGCGCGCATGTGGGCGGGACGGCTATTGCCGAAAAGGGGGCGGCCGCGGATCCAGCAGGCGCCGTTTGTGGTCAGGGCTACGTTACCGCTGTTCACGCCCAAAAAGTCGCTCTGATCCTTGCGGCGATAACGCGGGTTATCTCGGCATTGATGAGTCATCAAATGCATTCCTAACAATGGCCTGTCAGGAGAGGGGGCGGTAGCGGTGGGTGGCTCCAAAGGCGCGAACCTGCGGGCCGTGATCGTTGGAAGCCCTCGGTCGAAACGAATGCGGCCGCTGCACGCACGGGACTGCAGAAGTTGTGCAACGGAAGCGAATTTGGTGTGGCCTATCGATGCGGCCGACTTCAAATGAAGGCCCGGATAGTCAGAGCTATCATACCGCTTCATTTGCGGATACAACGGCGTGCAGGGTGTACATCACCGCTCACGCAACTAAATTTGTGTCTAAATTTCAACTAATTTTGTCACTACCCGAGCACGTTGCCATCCGGTGCGCCGTTACATGGTCGCGCCGAATGAACAGGTCCTCGACCTTGCACATGGCGACCGTTCTGCGGGCCGTCACCGTTCATTGAGCTACAACTTTTGTTGAAACCGCGCGTCGAGTTACACCTTTAGTTGTCGACGTCGACGCGAGAGTTACAACATTAATTGAAATCGGATGCAACCTCTGTGCCTTGCTGGTCAGGGGTCTCCGGAGGATTTCGAGCCACGCGTCGATAGTTACAACATTAGTTGTGCGAGCGGATGCGTCGCCGGACTGGCGGCCAGCATGACGTCGCGGTACGCGACGGGCGATCTGGGCGCGAGGCCAGACGTGACCGGAGTTGCGGGCGCGCGGGCACGAGCAGCAGAATGTCGCTGAGCAGACCGAGGTGTGGTCGATGGTCGCGGCCGGCCGATCCTCGGGGAAGCCCAGCCCTCCGGCGCAGAACCTAGGCCGTTGACCTTTCGCGGTCAGCGTCCCTGACCTTGCATGTGCCATTTCATCAGGCGGTTCAACAGGCGCGCGCCGAGACGACAGGAGAAGACGGGCCGGCAACGGTGTGGACCGGGGGCGTGAAATCCGTCCAGTTGCGTGCCGATTGCGCGGAGGCGCGCCGATCGGGTAGGGTGTCGGCATCATCATTCACTCAACGAGGAAAAAACAATGAACAAGCAGGAACTGGTGGATGCAGTCGCCGCGAAGACCGGAGAAAGCAAGGCCGCGACGGGTGAGACGGTTGACGCGGTGATCGCGGCAATCACTGGCGAGGTGACGAAGGGAAAGACGGTGCAACTGATCGGCTTCGGCTCGTTTTCGACCGGTGCGCGTGCCGCGCGCGTCGGTCGCAACCCGGCCACCGGCGCCGAGATCCAGATCCCTGCGGCGAAGACCGTCAAGTTCACGGCGGGCAAGGCATTCAAGGATGCGGTGAATGGCGGCTGAGACCAGGCACAAGCCGTCGGCCGGGTTCCTCCCGGCCGTACTCAGTCGGCCACGTCGCCCCTACCGCTGGCGGGCGACAAGGAGGGGACGTGATTGCGCATAGAGCCTGGACCTGCGCAAGTCGGCCTGGTAGCATCGGTGGCGAGATGCCGCGATGTACCGCGGCCCCTGCGATTCGCTGCATGTCTCTATAGACAGCCGTATGGAAAAGAAACGATTGCGGATCAGGCGGGCAGCCTTGTGTCCACCCATCGGTGCGCTGTTGCGCTACCGGACGCGCATCGTGCGCGTTGTCGCGGAAGCGCGTGGACAGCGCGCGATGATCGAGTCTCTCGATACTGCGGGCAGATCCTTTGTCAGCACTGTGAAGTGGAACAGCCTGTGCGAGCTCGGCGCCCAGCTGTTCTAGTTCGGCACTTTCTCCGGTCGGTCGCGCTGGCAACCTCAGGCTGGTTTTGACAACCTGAACTTCCAGCTTCATTCCACGACCGATGCCGCCCTGACGCAAGTAACGCATCACGTCGGTGTGGATGCGGATTTATGCCTTTTCTATACTGGCGCGCATATCAGTCGAGGTAACAGTATGCGGCGTGTGATCGTCCGGCGATCGTCAGTTCACGGCAAGGGTGTGTTCGCAGCGAGGCCGCTTGCAGCCGGCGAGCGCGTTCTTGAGTACAAAGGCGAAATCACTTCGTGGCGAAATGCGGTGCGTCGTCACCAGCGTGAAGGCGTCGAAGGACATACGTTTCTTTTCGGAATGTCGGATGGCCGCGTGATCGACGACAGCCGCGGCGGCAACAGCGCGCGCTGGCTCAATCACGCGTGCGCGCCCAACTGCGAGACCATTGAAGACGATGGCCGCATTTTCATCCACACGCTCCGGTCGATCGGAACCGGTGAAGAACTGTTCACTGAATATCTGCTCGCCACTGACGATCCGCTGGATGAAGACGTCCGGGCGCAGTACGCATGCCGGTGCGCCACGGCGGACTGTCGTCACTCGATGCTGGCGGACGCTGCGTGAACAGGGTGGCGGAGGAGGTAGTGGGCAGCATCGCTATCCCGAAAGGCGGCGAGGGCTCGAAGCGGGGGAATGATGGATTTGTCCGGATCGGTGTGCACGTGGTTTTTCATCTCGATTGCTTCCTCCACCGCGATTTCGATGTCGAACCGCAGGTCGCACACCTCCATGCGACGAACGGCTCATTGGCGCCGAAGTGGCATCAGGTCGAGAGATTCGGACGAAGCAACGATGCGAACTTATCTGCGAGGGCCGGCTTTGAGCGGTGCGGCCAGATGGCACTCAGCTCGAAGAACGGGAGCGCGGCGCCATCGCGGACCTCGCACAGTTTGACGCCAGCAAACTGAATGGCCTGCACGGACTGCGGCAACAAGGACGCGCCGCAGCCGGCGGCGACGCAGGCTAGCACCGTGAGCGAGCGGTTTGCGTGCTGGACGACGTTCGCTTCGCATCCTGCCTTCCTGAAGGCGCTCAGGATCCCCGCTCGAATCACGGGAAGCTGATCGTGCGGAAACCAGACGAGCCCCAGGTCGGCGAGCTCGCGCAGACTCACCTTGCCGTCTTCCGAAACCGGATGTGCGAGCGGCATCACCGCGAGCATCCGCTCCCGGGCGATCAGCTTCTCGCGCATCTTGCCTCCCACAGCCACCGGCGTATGGAGCAGGCCCAGATCGATGCTCCCCTCCTCGAGTGCGGCGGCCTGCTCGGCGTTGCTCATTTCTTTCAACACCAGCTCGACGCCGGGCACCTGGGCCCGCAGCTCTGCCATCGACCTCGGCAACACGTCGAACAACGCCGTGGAAGCGAACCCAACCGTCAGCCTGCCGCCGAGCTTGGCACCAATGTCCCGGGCCCGCTTTTCTGCGGCGTCGATACGCGAAACGCCGAGGCGAATGTCGTCCACGATCGCCGCGCCAGCGGTGGTCAGCGCGGCGCCACGCCGCGTGCGCTCGAATAGTTTGACGCCGAGTTCGCGCTCCATGCGGGTAATCGCCTGGCTCAGGGCCGGCTGAGCAATGCCCAGCGCCTGAGCGGCGCCCGTCACGCTTCCCGCGTCCGCGACCGCCAGGAAGTACTTGAGGTTTCGCGCAGATTCCATATTGTCGCGTTATGAATAAAGATCGTTTCCATAGTACCCGCGATCATCCACGCATCCTAGACTCCCGGAAACGATCGACATATCAAGGCGAAATACGCCCGACAAGGAGACAGACTATGCGCTGGTACGAGGAAATCTCCCGAGCGGAGAAGCGAGCGCTGTGGAGTTGTTTCGCTGGCTGGGGACTGGACGGCATCGATACGCAGTTCTTTAGCCTCGTCATTCCGACGCTCCTGGCCACTTGGGGCATCGGCAAGGGCCAGGCCGGTTTGATCGGCGGCGCCACGCTGGTCGCGGGCGCGCTTGGGGGACTGTTGGCAGGCGCACTTTCCGACCGGATAGGGCGTGTCCGCACCCTGCAGATTACGGTCATCTGGTTCTCGCTCTTTACGTTTCTGAGCGCTTTTGCGCAGAACTTCGAACAGCTCCTCGTACTGAAAGCCCTGCAAGGTCTGGGTTTCGGCGGTGAATGGACGGCTGGCGCCGTGCTGCTGAGCGAGACTATCAATGCCAGGCATCGTGGAAAAGCCATGGGCATCGTGCAAAGCGCGTGGGGATTTGGCTGGGCGGGAGCCGTCATCCTTTATACGGTCGTCTTCTCATGGGTTTCTCCCGAATGGGCGTGGCGCGTACTGTTTGCTGCCGGAGTGCTGCCAGCGCTGCTCGTCATCTATCTGCGCCGCAACGTCGAGGAGCCGGCACGAGACCGGAGTCATGCAAATGGCATCGGCGACAAGCAGGGTTCCGTCCGCACCGCAGCGGGCATCTTTCATCCATCCATCATTCGCACGACAGTCGTCGGTGCCTTGATTGGACTAGGTGCCCATGGCGGCTACCACGCAATCACGACCTGGTTGCCGACCTACCTCAAGACTGAGCGCCATCTGTCCGTGCTTGATACCGGCGGCTACCTCGCGGTCGTCATCGTTGCGTTCATTCTCGGCTGCTTCCTGAGCGCCTGGCTTCAGGATCGGATAGGCCGTCGCCGCAACGTCATTCTGTTCGCGATCTGTTGCGCCGTGACCGTCAACATGTACGTCTTTTTGCCGATCGGCGACACGGCCATGCTCATCCTGAGCTTTCCGCTCGGATTCTTCGCCGCCGGGATTCCTGCAACGCTTGGCGCGCTCTTCAACGAGCTGTACCCCCAAGCGATCCGGGGGACGGGTGTCGGATTCTGCTACAACTTCGGGCGCATCGTTTCCGCAACTTTCCCTGTGCTGATTGGGCACATGAGCAACTCCATGCCACTCGGCGCGGCGCTCGGTATCGACGCGGGAATCGCGTATGGCTTGGTCGTGCTCGCCGCCTTGCTGCTGCCCGGGTCGACCAGAAAACGCACTACCGGACCTGCGGTCGTCGTCTCCGAAACGCCGGTGCCGTCGTCAAAGTAACGTGTATTCAACAGACGGAAAACCAGAACCCATGAGCACTCTCGACCTCAGTACGACCGATGCGGCAATACACGCTGCCGACGCAGGGGCAGGCGTGCGCGAGTGGCTTCGTGACCCAACGCCTCGTGTTACAGCTGTCGATTCCCATGCGCACGTGTTCGTGCGAGGGTTGCCACTCGCGCCGCAGCGGCGCCACGCACCGGACTACGATGCAGCGCTGGATACATACGTTAGGCATCTCGCCGGGAATGATGTGTCACACGCGGTTCTCGTGCAACCCAGTTTTCTCGGAACCGACAACTCGTTCTTTGCGGCGATATGTCGAAAGTATCCGCAACGATTTCGCGGCGTCGCAGTAGTCGCCCCAGCCGTGTCAGACGAAGAGCTGGAGTCACTTGCCGATGCTGGCGTAGTCGGCATGAGGCTGAACCTTCTGGGGCTGCCGCTTCCAGACCTTCGACGCGGCGATTGGCGGCGTCTTCTCGCGCGCGCCAATAGTCTGCGATGGCACGTCGAGGTGCACCGTGAGGCGAGAGATTTGCCCGTGGTCGTCAGCGAACTGCTCGCGCAGCGATGCACGGTGGTCGTCGATCACTTCGGCAGGCCCAATGCGGAAGCCGGGGTATCGGATCCTGGGTTCAGATATCTGCTCTCGATTGCCGATACCGGCAAGGTGTGGGTGAAGCTGTCGGCCGCTTATCGAAGCTCGCGGGGCGACGGCGGGCTTGACCTTGGAGAGGAGCTTACCCCCCTGCTGCTGGAGGCTTTCAGTGCCGAGCGCCTCGTCTGGGGCAGCGATTGGCCGCATACCGAGCATCAGGACTTAATTGACTATGCAGCGTCGATTCGCGCGCTAGCGACCTGGGTTCCGGAGGAGTCGACCCGACTGGCGATTCTCAGCCGGTCAGCCAGAGAGTTGTTTCGTTTCGGTTAACGCGGCATGCGCCGTCAACCGATTCACTACCGATTGAGGACGGCCCTATGAACTCCACTACCGCTTCTCGGCGATTGGCATTTCGCCAACAGATCGACGCGCGCACCGACGTCGCTGCCGTGCACGGTATCGACCACGCCATCGAGTGCGGTCATCGCTTCCTGGAGGCAGGAGCCGACATTCTGTTCATCGAGGCGATGGAAGCGATATCGGATGTCGAGCGATTGCCTGCTCTCTTCAAGGCGCCGGTGCTGATCAACATTGTCATCGGTGGGAAGACCCCGGTTCAGAGCCGCGAAAGACTGGAGCGGCTCGGGTACGGCCTGGTGCTCTATGCGAATGCTGCGCTGCAGGGCGCCGTGCACGGCATGCAGCAGGCGCTCGGCCAATTGCAACCGGAGGGCCAGCTCGACGAGGATCCGACGATTGTCGCTCTCTTCGGCGAGCGCCAGCGGCTCGTCAAGAAGCTAATGTACGACGAGCTCGATGCACGATACAAGGACGCCGATTGACCGCGACGAATACCCACTCCCAAAAAACGAACGACGTAGGAGACATCGATATGGCAAGGATTCCCGATCACGTTTTGCAACAAGGCCCGGCGATCGCCGGTTCAGAGGCAGAGGAGAAACGCACCGAGGCAGTGCGCCTGCGCTCATTGATCGGCGCGCTCATGGGCAACCTGATCGAGTGGTACGACTTTCTCGCTTACAGCGTATTCTCCATCTATTTCGCTTCGTCGTTCTTTCCGAGTGACAACGCCACAGTGCAGCTGATGAACACTGCCGCAATTGCTGCGGTGGGGTATGTTGCCCGACCTCTTGGAAGCTGGTTGATCGGATTCTATGCGGACCGCCTGGGTCGCAAGCTGGCTCTAACGTGGTCGGTTGCAGGGATGTGTTTCGGGTCGCTGATTGTCGCTGTAGCTCCGGGGTATCAAACCATCGGCGTATTTGCCCCTGCGCTGCTTATTGCAGCACGACTTCTCCAAGGTCTAAGCATGGGAGGTGAATACGGTACGAGCGCAACCTATCTGAGCGAGGTGGCGCCTGCCAATCGACGCGGGTTCTATCTCGGCTTTCTGCAGGTCAGCGTCGTCGCTGGACAGCTTCTCGCCCTAGGCCTTATGTTGCTCATGCAACGACTGCTTTTCACTGCGGATCAGATCGAGCGATGGGGGTGGCGCATTCCATTCGTCATCGGCGGTCTTCTCGCACTTTTCGCCATGTACATGAGGCGTCATGTCAGCGAAACACAGGCCTTCCGGGACGGCCGCCGGGGATCGTCACCGCCCGTGGTTCGTCAGCTGATTCAGCATTGGCGCAACATTCTGCTCGCGATCGGCATCACGGTAGGTGGGACGGTTGCCTTCTACACGTTCACCGTCTACATGCAGAAGTTCCTGGTCAACTCCGCCGGGTTGAGCAAGGAGAACTCGACGCTCATCACCACTGGCGCGCTGCTTTTGTACCTGCCGCTGCAACCGTTGTTCGGTCTGGTGTCGGACTTGATCGGGCGTCGACCCGTTCTGATCTTTTTCGGTTTGAGCTGCACGCTGTTCCCGGTTCCGCTTTTTGAGGCTCTCAGCCGCACGAAAAGCACGGTGATGATGTTCATGCTTTGTTTCGCGGGGCTGCTCATGTTGAGCGGTTTCACTTCCATCCACATGCTGGTGAAGACGGAACTTTTTCCGGCGCGGATCAGGGCACTTGCGGTTGGGCTCCCCTACGCGCTGACGACCGCGATCCTCGGTGGCACGACGGAACTTGTCGCGTTGCGGTTCAAGGCATCAGGCCACGAGTCGTATTTCTTCTGGTACGTCACAATCTGGGCCGCCATTTCCCTGCTCGTCTATCTACGGATGCCTGAAACCCATGTCAGGCGAGCGGGGGCGAGTCCGGCGCGCCGTGCTTCGTCGAACCAGGGCGATTCCTGAAGCTGCCGCGCAAAAAAATGGCTGGCGTGAGTGGGTCGAACGTTTTCACCGGGATGCGCCGCGTTCAAACGGCTGTGAAAGCATCCAGGTGCATGCCGCCCGACGTGTTCGCCGCTCGGCGACGTGATGACGGGCAGGGCAGCAACAGCAGTCACGTCGACATGCCGGACTTGCCATTTTTCTTCGGAACGATGCTGTTGCCCGAAGCGGAACGCTCCTTGCGTGCGGCGCCTCGTTGCGCTGTGCCGGCATGTCCACCACGCCCGGATTCCATCACGTCCTTGAGGTAGTGCTCTACCACGTGCTGGAACTCCAGCATCGCCGCGTGATGGTCAACCACGCTCTCATCGTGGCTCAGCGTGACGGCAGCTTTCATAAGGTGCTGGACGACGACGGCCCGGAACAAAGCTTCTTCCACGGAGAGTCGCGGCGCGAGGGCAGCCAGCACGGATGCGATTCCTTTGCGCAATCTTTCGCGCACTCCGGTGGCGCCGGGCAATACGACATCAAGAGCGTCGACCAGCCCCACGAAAGCGGGGTGCGTCGTGCGAAACGCCACGAATAACGTCGTCAGCCGGCCCGCAACGACCGATACGTCAAGAAAGGGCACCTTCTCGCTCAGCTGGCCGAACGCGGCCTCAAGCTCGTTCACGTACTGCTCGATTAGCGTAACTGCGACCTGCTCTTTCGTTGGAAAGAACTGGTAAAGCGAACCGATCGACGCCCCCGCGCGCGCGGCGATCGCTGTCATCGTCGTTGCTTCGTACCCTTTTTCGGCGAATTCCGCACTTGCGGCTTCCAGTAACGACGCCACCCGCGCATGTCCGCGGGCGCGGCGCGGCGCCTTCGCTTCGCCCGTATTCGGCGTTGACTTTTGTGAGGCCATTCTCATATACTGTTTGTGAGCACCCCCTCACAATACACCAGCGGCTCGCCGCTTTCAACGGAAGACCATCATGTTGCAAAAACTTGACCCCAAGACTACCGCTCTCGTTCTGATCGATCTTCAGGAGGGCATTCTCGGATTCGGGAAAGCGCCTCGCCCAGCCGCAGCCGTGCTGGCTACCTCGGCAACGCTCGCAAAGCGCTTCCGGGAAGTGGACGCGCCGGTCGTCCTGGTCCGGGTGGGCTGGAGCGCCGACTTCGGCGATGCACTGAAGCAGCCCGTCGATCAGCCCATCGTGCTTCCCCCCGGCGGACTGCCCTCGAACTGGTGGGACTTTCCCGCCGAACTGGCGGTGGAGGAGCGCGACATCAAGATCACGAAACGCCAATGGAGCGCTTTCTACGGTACCGAGCTCGACCTGCAATTGCGGCGTCGCGGCATCGAAACCATTGTGCTCGGCGGGATTTCGACGAACATCGGCGTCGAGTCGACGGCTCGCGCCGCGCACGAGCACGGGTACTCGCTGGTGCTCGTCGAGGACGCAATGAGCTGCGGCGCGCCCGAGCATCACCATGCGTCGCTGAATTTCGTCTTCCCGAGGCTCGGTCTCGTGCGGCAATCCGAGGACGTACTCGAGGCGCTCGCAGGCTGATGACGCGACGCCCGATGGACAAGCACAGCGTGGCCGGAGAGCAACTATGAGCAGCGAACGTCTCTCCATGGTTTCGTCGCTCTCGCGCCGCGTCGAAACCGTGATTGATGGTCGGGCGTTGGGTCGCGCCATGTTTGCGCTCGTCCCGCTGCTCGTGCTCGCACTCGTATCAGGCAGACCCGGGTGGCTCGCCGCTGCAATCGTGCCGGTCGCGATGCTCATCGCACTCGACCACTCGCAGCTTGCGCCGCTCGGCGTCTTCGCGCACGCTTTGGCGATAAGCGCGGGCTTCGTGATCCTGACGGCGTCGCTCGCGCACCCACTGCTCTTTGTCGTAGCCACAGTCCTGTTGGGCATGGGATCCGTGCTGGTGACCGCGGGCGGCAGTGCCTTGCGCTCGCTCGGCAACTTCACGTTTATTCCCTCGCTGTATCTTGCCTGCGAAAGTGGGGAAGGGGTCACGCGGCAGGCGCTTATCAACCGGAGCGTTGAGATTCTGCCGTTCCTGTTGATAGCGGCGTTGCCGATCCTGCTCGTTGCGTCAGTCGAGCACTTCCGCTCGCGTGAAGCTGGCCAGCCGACTCTTGCGCATTTCGCAAAGTGGACTCGCCTCTCCCCAAACAGCGAGCGCAACGCATATATCGAGTTGGTGATCACCGTCGCGCTCGCGGTCGCTTGTGCTGCCGTACTTGTCGAATGGCGACACGTCGACAATGGTCAGTGGATGATCTGGTCGGCCGCCAGCGTCGTTACCGGAAATGCGGCAAGCGCCCGGCAGAAGTTTCGCAACCGGCTGACCGGGGCCGTCATCGGCGTGTCCTTCGGCGTGGTCGTCGGATTGATGATCCCTCATGCGTTGTTTATGCGTGTGTTAGTTGTGTTCGCCGCAATGCTGACGCTCATTTGCATTCGTCCGTACACGCTCGCATTCGGGGTCCGGTGCGCCTGTGCGGCAATCGCGTTTGTGTTGGCGGGAAAACCGTGGATTTTTGGAGGCGAGCGCCTGCTGAACGTGGCAGTCGGTAGCGCCATTGGGCTGCTGTGTGCGCTCACGGCAGCCGCCATTGCGGCGCACATGAAAGACACGTGCCGCTCGACGTGTGACTCCCCATGATCCCGGCAAAACCGAGCGGGACTGCGCAGTCGCCTCTGATTAAGGGCGCACGAGGATATTCGCAGATTCGGTGTTTTGGATAATTGTACCGGCGAATTTCGCTGGCTGAGGAAGCGCGACATGTCGAGAGTGCTTACGATCGAAGACGATGAAATTACCGCTAGCGATATCGCAGTTGAGTTGCGGAAACGCGGTTTCAGCGTCGATTGGGTCAACAACGGACGCGAAGGAATTGCGCGGGCAATGAGCGATGAGTACGACATCATCACGCTCGACCGCATGCTGCCCGGCGTGGACGGCCTGACCATTGTGACTGCCATGCGCAGCGTGGGCGTGCACACACCTGTGCTGATGCTCAGCGCGCTAGGCGACGTTGATGAACGCATTCGCGGCTTGCGTGCGGGTGGCGATGATTACCTGACGAAACCGTTCGACCTGGCCGAAATGGCGGCTCGTCTGGAGGTGCTGCTGCGTCGGCAGCAGGCGCCGGCAGGTCAGACGGAGACGACGCTGCGCGTTGGTGCTCTCGAGCTCGACCTCATCGCCCGCAAGGTGAGGCGCGGCAACGAGGAAATTGCGCTGTTGCAGACCGAGTACCGCGTGCTGGAGTTCATGATGCGGCATGCGGGCAGAACGATCACGCGCACGATGTTGTTCGAGGCAGTATGGGGTTACCACTTCGATCCGGGTTCGAAGCTCATCGATGTTCATATCGGACGCTTGCGCAAAAAGATCGATCCGCTCGACGCGACACCGTTGATTCGGACTGTTCGTGGTGTCGGCTTCGTCCTGAGCGCGAATTGAGAGAGATCACTTCGCTAGCGCAAACCGTCGCGTTTGCGCGACACTGGCACTCGACGTCCGTGCGGCTGCTGCTTCTCCATGCGGCTATCTTTTCGCTGTCGGTCATGGTGTTGCTTGGACTGATCGGCTGGGCCGTCACGGGCAACATGGAGCGCGAGACGGACGCCATCATGTACTGGCAATTGGTCTACTTCGACTCCGTGGCGGACAGCGACTTAAGCGCGGTCGTACGCATGCGGGTCGAACGCGAGCGCATGCACACCAACTACTACGGCCTCTTTACGTCGGACCACCGTTATCTCGCAGGCGACGTGATGGCGCTACCGCCGCAGTTGCCGGGCGATGGCAGTTCGATGACCATTCGCCGGTCACTCAAGGTTGCCGGAGCGGAGCATCCCCCCGTCGTGCGCGTGAAGGTGGAGCGGCGCGCGGACGGCAGTATCCTCGTAGTCGCGCGGGACATTAGCCAGGAGTTGGAGATCCGCAATACGATCATCAACGCACTCATCGCCGGCGGATTGCTCTGTCTTGGCGCGGGACTGGCGGGGGCGCTCGGATTGAGCGTGCGTCAGATGCGCCGCGTTGCGCAGATCCGCCGTGTGACCCAACGCATTTCGCAAGGCGATCTTGCCGAGCGCCTGCCGATTGGCGGGCGCGACGAGGTGGACATGCTCGCACATCTCGTCAATCACATGCTAGGAGAAGTCGAGCGTTTGATGAACGAGGTTAAAAGAGCATGCGACGGTATCGCTCACGACTTGCGAACGCCGCTCACCCACGTTTGCACGCTGCTCGCACGCATCGAGGAACATGCAGGCCGCTTAGATGACGAACTGCTGGCAAAGCTTGTCATCCAGGCGCGGGGGGAGACGGACGCGCTGCTCGAGCGGTTTCGCGCCATGCTTCGCATTTCGGAGATCGGGTCCATGAAACGGCAGGGCGGATTCGGCGAAGTCCGGCTCGAAGAGCTTGTCCGGGAGGTGGGGGAACTGTACGAGCCGCTCGCGGACGATGGCTCGACGGCACTGTCAGTTGAGGTGACGCCGGTTGAGCCAATACGCGGTGACCGCGCGCTGCTTTTCGAGATGCTCACGAACGTGGTGAGCAATGCCGTCAAGTTCACCCCTCCGGGTGGCGCGATCCGCATCGCGCTCACGAGCGTGCCTGGCGGGGCGCGGATCGAGGTGGTCGACAACGGGCCCGGCATCCCCGAGGATGAGCGCCAGGCTGTGCTTCAGCCTTTTTACAGGGCAAAGAACGCCAGTCAGGTCGTCGGCTCGGGGCTGGGCCTGAGCATCGTTTCCGCAGTCCTTCGCGTCCACGACTTTTCAATGCGAACAACCGATGCGAAACCTGGTACACGAGTGACAATCGACTGTTGGCCGAAAGCGCTGGCGTGACGAGAAGACGTGGACATTTTCGGAATTTGCCCCCTTTATGCGCATATTGTTCATACCCTGTCGGCATCCCCATTCAGCGTGGCTCTTCAAGGCGCTTGAGGAGAGCGTGCATAGCCTGCAGCGTGCCGAGGATTTGCCAGACGGCATCCTGCTGGCGGCGCAGGAAGTGTTCGACGCCATCGTTGCCACGGCACTCGATCCTCAGAGTCACGGCGCACTGATCGCCGGACTGAGCGCCTTGGCGAGGGCAGCTGGCCCAGCGGCGGTCGTCACGATACTCCGTCAATCGGCGCCGGCCGAGCGTGTTCGCATTCTCCACGCCGGTGCGGCGGCCTGCTTCTGCCTGCCATTGTCGTTCATCGAGTTGCACGAGCGGCTGCATGCACTACATCGTTCAAGCGAAGCGCGACTCGTGCAGTCGCAGATCGCACAGCACAGACTGAAGCTGGATCTGGTCTCACATGCGCTCATTGCGGGCGAAGAGCGTCTCGCGGTGACTCGACGTGAATGTCTCGTTCTCGAGTGCTTGATTCGCCACCTCAATTCGCCCGTCCCGCGTGATCAGTTGATTCGTTATGCGTGGTCGGATACCGAGTATGTCGGCCCTTCGATCGTCAATCTTGCCGTTACTCGATTGCGCCAAAAGCTCGAACTTCGTCTGCCGTGGGTGCATATTGAAACCATGAAGCGTTATGGCTATCAGCTAACCATGAGCACGGAGCGCCAGTCGGCGGCATAGCCGCGTCAAACGGTTGATGCGTAGCCGGCGGGCACGTCTTAATACCGGGCAGCGCCGTTACCGCTCGACTTCTGAAATACCGGGCGCAGTAGTCAGCGGGGCCGCCACATCCACTGGATGCGTTGTTGCCGGATGTTGCGCATGCAGCGAGCAACGAGCAAGCCGAAACGGCGGACACCGCGCAGATAGCCGCCCGCTCAATCTTGATGACCCTCGCGCCCATCTCCGCGAGCCGAGCGGTGCACAGCGGCGCAGCCAGCACCTGTTCGATGGAAACAACCAGAAGCCCATCCAGCGGTCTCGGCGATGACGCGCCGTTCGCAAACCCATTCATTTCGATGCCTCCCTTTGAGGATTACCAAATCGCAATGACCTGGCAATCCCGATTGCGAGTGTTGAGGCGTCGTATGCGTGGCACCGGCATAAGCGGCACGTCCGGCATTTCCGGGGATGCGCCGCGACTGCTCAACTGCCAAAGTAGGGGACGCAGTAGGTCGGCGGGCCGACACATCCATCGGCCGGTTTTGTGCCAGGCGTTGCACACGCCGCGAGCAGCAAGCCCGTTGAAACTGCCGTCGCGACGTAAATCGCAATGCGTTTTAGCCAATTACGTTGCTTCATGGGATTTAGATACCTTATGGATGCGCATAGATGGTCGAGTTGAGGGTGGCTAGCTGGCCGTCACGCTCCGCTTTCACCAGTTCGTTATAGACCTGAGCACGCGTCTTTGATAAGGTTGCCTGGCTATGCGGGGCGACCCATTGGTCGGCATCGTTCGACGCGATTTGCGGGCTGCCATTCGTAGTCTGTGCAGGCGATGGTGTCTGCGCGAAGGCTGAAACGCAGGTCGAGCCGGCAACGAGGGCGAGAGCGAAAAATAGGTGTTTCATTTCAATTAACCTCACACGATAAAAAAGCAAAGATGTCGAAATAAGTATGACTGAATAAATTAGGATATCGGCTGCTTATAAGTATGCGCAAGCCAAGGTATCGGAACTGCTATAAAACGGTAAAAGAAAATTTAATGAATTGCCGCAGCGCGGATCGGCGAAATTTCCCCGGCAGTAGGACGCCGTATCCGTGCTCGCACACAACGAGCGTTTCTACGGGGACGTGTTCACAACGCGGCTCGGCACATTCCACCCGCCGCCCAGCGCCTCGATAAGGCCGACCGTTGCTCCCAAACGTCGAGTTTGAAGCGAGAGCGTGACGAGCTGCGTCTGCAGCTCGGTGGTCTGAGCGGTGACGACGTCGAGATAGCTGACGACGCCATCGCGGTACTGAGACATCGACAGATCCAACGTGCGCCTGGCCGCGTCGAGCGCTTCGTTTTCCCGCGTTGCCTCGTCGCCAAGATGGTGCTCGAGCGCGAGGTTGTCTTCCACTTGCTGGATGGCCTCGATCACGGTCGCCCGATAGCTCGCGCCATACTCCGCCCATTGCGCGCGCGCTTCGTCTGTTTTCGCGCGCCGCAGTCCGCCGTCAAAGAGCGGCATCATCAAGCTCGGCCCGAGCGTCCACATCGTCTCCGGCGCAGCGAACCACGGCGAGAGCGTGTCGCTTTGAAATCCGCCCGCGAGTCCGAGCGAGAGATCGGGGAAATAGGCAGCCCGTGCAACGCCGATTCGTGCATTCGCCGCCGCCACGCGACGTTCGGCCGCCGCGACGTCGGGTCGCCGCTCGAGCAGCGTCCCCGGCATGCCGGTAGGAACGGAAGGGATGTACGGCAACGCAGTGCTCGCGGCAATTGAGAATGTCGACGGCGACGTGCCTGTCAGCGCGGCAATGGCATGCTCCTCGAGCGCGCGTCGTGCCTTGACATCCTCGGCCTGCGCTTGTGCCGCGGCAAGCTGTGTCTGTGCGCGAGAAACGTCGAGGTCGGACGCGATACCGCCGGCGCGGCGGCTCTCGGTCAACTGCAACGCACGCTGATAAGTGTCTATCGTGTCGGCGAGCACCTGGGCTTGCTCGTCGAGGCCGCGCAGGCGGAAATACGCTTCAGCGAGGCTTGCCTGCAGGCTCAGGCGCAAGGAGGCGAGATCGTCAGCCGCGGCCTCGCTCTGCGCTTTGCCGGCCGCAACCGCATTGCGGACCTTGCCCCATAGGTCGACGTCGTAATCAAACACGAGTTGTGCGATGTTCGCGCCGTAATACGAAGGCTGCATGGCCCCGCGAAGCGGACGTCGATCCGATTGCCGATTGGTGGTCGCCTGCGCGTCGGCACCGAGCGTCGGATAGAGACCGGACTCCTCTTGTCGCACGTATGCCACCGCTTCGTCGTGGCGCGCGATCGCTGCCTGCACGTCGGGATTGGCGGTGGCCACGAGTGGTTCGAGGCGGTCGAGCTCGGGGTCGTGATAAATCTTCCACCACGCGTCGCGCTCGATGCGATCGGACGGCTGCGCAACCTGCCAACTGCCGGCTTCCTTGTAGGCCGCCGGAATCGTTGTCGACGGCGCATGGTAGGCGGGGGCGAACGAACAGCCGCCAAGCCAGGCAGCCGCGACGGCGGTCATGATCCTGCGCTTAACCATGAGCGGACTCGGTCTGATTGTGATCCGCCACCGCCGCCCGGTGCATGAGCGTCGGGCTTGGTGAGGCAACCCGAACCCGGTCACCGGCGCTGAGCGAGTCAGGGGGATTGGCGATGACGCGATCGGTGACACTCAGCCCTGAGTCGAGCTCGACTTGCGTGCCCAGGTCGGTCTTCACCGACACGGGCTTGAGCTCGGCACGGCCGTCCTGATCGACCACGGCCACTTGCAGACCTTGTTGGCGGAATATGAGTGCACTCGCCGGAACCAGCATCGAATGGGAATTCGCAGGGAGCGTGAACTTCACCTTGGTGTAATCGCCGGGAATCAGCAAGCCCGAGCTATTGTCGACCATCAATTGCACGAGCAGTGTCCCCGAGGACTGCGTGATCGAATCATCGGTGTTGTCGAGCGTCGCATTGAACGTCATGCCCGGGTGCTCGGGGACCGTCAAGGTCGCGCTCAGGCCGGGCTTGATGTCGGACGCGTAACTCTGCGGCACATTCACGTAGACGCGCAGACGATGCTCGTCGGACACCGCGAAGAGCTCCGGACGGTTGCCGCCGCCCGCGTCGATGAGATTGCCAATGTCGGTCGTGCGCGCCGTCACCACGCCGTCGAACGGCGCGATGATGCGCTTGAACGATTCAAGCGCCTCGAGACGCTTTACGTTCGCCTGGTTGGCGGCGACGGCCGCCTGCTTCGCTGAAAGGTCGCTCGTTTTCTCATCAGTGACCTGCTGCGAAACCGAGCCTTCCTGATTCATTTTTTGCCAGCGGGCCGCAGTCACGGCGGCCAGCTTCTCGTTGGCGATCGAACTTTGCAGGTCGGCTTTGGCCTGTTCCAGTTGCTGATCGAGATCAGGCGTATCGATCAGGCCCAGCAGTTGCCCCGCTTTGACATGCGTGCCGATATCGGTGTACCACGCATGCAGGTAGCCCGATACGCGCGCATAGATCGGCGCATTGACGAACGCCGCGAGATGTCCTGGCAGAACGAGCGGCTGTGTCGCAGCCGATTGCGACGGCGGTGCGGCGACGACAGTCGGCACCGCCTGCTCGGCGGACCATTGCGCGAGTTGCGTGTGTGCATGCAGGCGGCTGACGATGCCGCTTGCCGCGATGCCGGCCGCCACGAGAAGCGCGGCGAGGCCGACGAGTTTCAGATGCGGCAAGCGCTTGTTGTGGGCGATCTCGATTTCACTGGACACGAATAGCTCCTGATTCCGAAGGGGATGCCGAAGGCGTCGCCGCACCGCGGCTATGCACAAGGCTGAAGATGACAGGGACGAAGACGAGCGTCGCAAAGGTCGCGCAAATCAGGCCGCCGATCACGGCGCGGCCGAGCGGCGCGTTTTGCTGGCCGCCATCACCGAGGCCGAGCGCCATCGGTCCCATACCGATGATCATGGCGAGGGCCGTCATCAGCACGGGGCGGAAGCGCGTGAATCCGGCTTCGAGTGCAGCGACGAGCGCGTCGCCCGTTGCGGCGAGCCGCTCGCGCGCAAAGCTCACGACGAGAATGCTGTTGGCCGTGGCGACGCCCATGCAGAGGATCGCCCCCGTGAGCGCAGGGACAGACAACGGCGTATGGGTCGTGAAGAGCATCCACACGATGCCGGCAAGGGCCGCGGGCAGCGCGGATACGATCACGAGCGCGTCGCTCCAGGAGTGAAAGTTGACGACGATGAGCAGATAGATCAGGACGATGGCGCCGGCGAGCCCGAGCAACAGACCCGTGAACGCCGTGTTCATCGTCGGCACCTGGCCGCGCACGGTGACGATCGAGCCCTTCGGCAAATCCTTTGCGGTCGCATGGATGATCTTCCGGATGTCGCTTGCGACGGCGCCCAGGTCGCGCCCTTGCGGGGTCGCGAAGATGTCGAGGTCGGGTTCGATGTTGTAGTGCGAGACGACATTCGGCTCGATGCCGCGGTCGATCGTTGCAATGCCGCCGAGAAGCTGAGGCGCTCCATTCGGTCCCGTCACCTGCAGATTCTCGAGGTCGGAGAGCGAGGTCATCTGGTATTGCGGTGTCTGGGCGACGATCGCGTACGACACGCCGTTGCGATGATCGAGCCAGTACGTCGGCTGAACCTGGCTCGTACCCGAGAGCACCGCCACGACCGAGTTCGTAACGTCTTTCTCCGTGATGCCGACCTCGTCGGCGCGCGTGCGGTCGACGTTGATCGTAAAGGACGGTACGGTCGACGCTTGCTGGAGTCGTGCGTCGGCAAGGCCGGGCACGTAGCGCATCCGTCGCAGTAGCGCTTGCGCGTAGCGCACGTCGCCTTTCTGGTCGACGCCCGACACCTGAACGTCGATCGGCGCCGGCGCACCGAAGTTGAGAATCTGGCTCACGATGTCGGCCGGTAGGAACGCGAACGTCGTGCCTGGAAACGCGCGTGGCAGTGTCTCGCGCAATCTGCGCACGTACTCGGCTGTCGGTGCATGGCCTTCGTTCAGGGAGATCATGATGTCACCGTCCTGCGCGCCCGTCGTCCCGGTGTTGTCATAAGTCAGGTTGATGCCGCTTACGGGCAACCCGATGTTATCGACAATGCTTGCGAGTTGACGCGGCGGAATCGTCGCACGCACCGCATGTTCGACGCGGTCGAACAGGGCGGCCGTGTCCTCGACGCGGGTACCGAGCGGCGCGCGGACGTGAATCAGGATTTCGCCGGCGTCGATGTCAGGGAAGAAATTACGGCCGAGCCACGGCACGAGGAGGAGCGTCGCCGCGACGGCAACGAAGAACCCGGCGACAAGGCGCTTTGGATGCGCCAGCGCAAGGCCCAGTGCGATGTGATAGACAGAGCGCACCCGCTCGAACCGCGCCTCGAAGCCGCGCTGAAAACGTACGAGCGGATTGTGCGAATGGGCCGCACCCGGGTGGCCACCATGCGGAGCCATCTCAGCCGCAAGCTCGCTCGACGCGTGACCGCCCGATACGTGTGGACGCAACAGGTACTGTGCCATCATCGGCACGAAGGTCCGGGACAGAACGAAGGACGAGACCATCGCGAAGATGACCGATTCGGCCATCGGCACAAACAGAAACCGCGAAATTCCGCTCAGGGAGAACATCGGCACGAAGACGATGCAGATACAAAGCAGCGAAACCAAGGCCGGCGTGACGATTTGTGCCCCACCATCGAGGATCGCCGTTCGCACGTCTTTGCCTTGTTCGAGGTGCCAATTGATGTTCTCGATCGTCACTGTCGCATCGTCGACGAGAATCCCCACTGCCAGTGCCAGTCCGCCAAGCGTCATGACGTTGAGCGTCTCGCCGATCGCCGACAGTTCCGCGATTGCCGCCAGCACGGCGAGGGGAATGGACGAGGCAATGATGACCGTCGAGCGCCAGCTTCCGAGAAAGAGCAGGATCATCAGCGAGGTCAGCGCCGCCGCGATGATGCCTTCGCGCGCAACGCCGCTGATCGCCCCTTTCACGAAGGTCGACTGATCTCCCATGGTCACGATCCGTAAGTCTGGCGGGAGGGTCGCTTGGATGCGTGGCAGCTTTGCCTTCACGCCCGCGATGATGTCGAGCGTCGAAGCCGAGCCGTTCTTCATGACGTTGATCAGCACCGCGCGGTGACCGTCGAGACGGACGACGTTCGTCTGCGGCGGATTGCCGTCCCGCACATGGCCGACGTCGCGGATGTAGATCGTCGTTCCGTTGACCGACTTGATCGGCAACGAATTGAGTTCGTCTATGGACAAGGGGCTGTCGTTGAGCTTGATGTCGTATTCGAACGGACCGATCTTCTGCGTCCCGGCGGGAATGATCTGATTCTGCTGGGCGAGCGCGTTGGCAACGTCCTGCGCGGAGAGGCCTTTGGACTGCAGCGCCTGCGGGTCGAGGTCGATCTGCACCTCGCGCGTCTTGCCGCCGTAGGGAGTCGGAATCGCAACGCCGGGCACGCTCAAAAGCTGCGGCCGGATGAAGTTCGTCGCGTAGTCCGCCAGCTTTTGCTCGTCGAGCGTATCGCTCGTCAGAGCGAGTTGCAGCACGGCTACCGTGGAAGCGTTGTAGTTGAGAATCAGCGGCGGCGTTGTGCCCGGCGGCATCTGCTTCAACACGGTCTGCGAGAGCGAGGTGACCTGCGCCGTTGCGGTGCGGATATCGACAGTCGGTTGAAAGAAGATCTTGACGACCCCGTAACCGTCGAACGACTGCGACTCGATGTGTTCGACGTCGTTGACGGTTGTGCCTAGCTGCCGCTCGTAATAGGTAACGATGCGGCCGGCCATATCGTCGGGCGGTAGCCCGGTGTAGCTCCAGACGACGGCGATGACGGGGATCCGGATGTCGGGAAAAATATCCGTCGGTGTTTTCAGCGCCGAAAGCGGACCGGCGATCAGAATCAGTATCGCCAGCACGATGAAGGTGTAGGGCCGGACGAGCGCCAGCCGGACTAGCTTTAGCATTGGTAGAGGTTCTCTCTCATGCGGACGCCGGCGCAGTCGGGCGCCAGGCGCGGACTTCGTTGACGGTTACGCGACAGCGCGCAGGGAAACGGCGTTTTCGGGCGTTCGATAATGAGCGACCGTGTAGTCGATGAACGTGCGCACCTTGCGCGGGAGGTTGGAGGGACCCGAATAGAGCAGCGAAAAGTGGCGCGGCCCTCCATTGACCTCGAATTTCTGCAGCAGCCTCACCAACGCCCCGGACCGGATGTCCTCCCTGACGAGCGAGGCCGGCAGCAGCGCGATGCCCATGTGATTGAGTGCCGCTTCGCGCACGAGCAGGCTGTTCGTCGTGGTCATGCCGCTGCCCAGGCCGACGCGATATACGCCGCTGGCGACGGCGAACTCCCATGCGCGTGTCGCGCCGTCCGTGATCGCCAACAGACAGTGTCCAACGAGTGAAGGCGGATCTGTGGGGGTCCCCCGACGGCCGAGGTACGTCGGCGAAGCGACGACGATTTCCTCAACGACGGTAAGGTGTCGGCTGACGAGCGTCGAGCTCGCGGAATGCCGATCTTCGAAGAAGCAGACGTCGAATCCGCCTTCCACGAAGTAAATGCGCGTGTCGAACGTCGTGACGTCGAAGTCGACGCGAGGATGCACCGCCTGATAGCCCGCGAGCAGTTCGGCGAGCCCGGACGCAACGAAGCCCGTTGGCGCGGCGACGCGCAGCGTGCCCCTCACTTCGCGACTCGCCTGCAAAAGAGAGGATTCGAGCTCCTCGAGCTGCTCGATGAGAGAGCAGCAACCTTTAAAATAGCCTTTGCCGATTTCAGTCAATGACAGGCTGCGGGTGTTGCGGTTAAGCAGGCGCGTGTTCATGTGTGCCTCGAGCATGCTGACGCAACGGGTCACGGCGGCGGTGGACATGCCGCCCTGCCTCGCGGCCATCGTAAAGCTCCCGAGTTCGACAACCCGCGTAAAGACCCGCATCGCTTGTAGCTGGTTCATATGCGTATGCCATGAGTTGAAGGATGTCTCGCATACTCCGCTAACGCGGCCAAACGGACACCTTCGACTCGGTAAATCTTTTTTCAATCTGCGCTCTGCGTCCTATTCCCGCGAACGTCCGCCATCCAATCCAGGGTCAAATAATGACTGTGCTGGGACCTCGTGCTCAACGCTTGGACCGTACACCGCCGACATGTCGCCCATACGCAGCGCCCGCACCAGTTTGATCGCGTCGCGTCGATCAGTCTTCACCCGTTCTCCCGGCTTTTTGGGAAGCAATGAAGGTGCGCACACCATGCACTCGAACCCATTCTCGATCAGTTGTCGACATAGCCCGTAACCGCATGGACCGGCTTCATAGACCACCACCAGGGATTAAAAAATTCGTAACTTCGCCGTACCGTTGGCGTTACCCCCACCTCTTTAAGCTTCTTCTTACCGGAACACGCATGGCTCACCGCCACAGCGCCCGGATCGTCCAACCTCGATAGCAGAAGGAGTTGTCATGAAAGTCATCAAGATCGCCGCTTTGCTCGGCATGGTCGTCACCACCTCGGCCTTCGCCCAGTCCAACACCACGGCTGCCGATACGTCCGCTTCGGTCGCAGCGTCACAAACCGGCGCATGGGTGCCACCGCAAGGCGAAGCCAACGTGCCCAAGACGCGCGCGCAGGTCTATGCCGAACTCGTCCAGGCCGAGAAGGACGGCCAACTCGCCTACCTCAACAGCACGATTTACCGGAATCCGTGAGTGCGTCCCAAGGCGGTCCGAGTGACGGCGCAGGCACCTGGTCCCACCGGACACATGGCGCCTGCCCGGCATCGGCACATCGCGCGAAGCGGTACAGGCGTCCTCATGCCTGAGATCCGAATTCAGGCCGTGGGAGGAATATGAAGTCCGTCTACTACGGGATGTTCGCGTTCGCCTTGATTTCGACCGCATCCGTCCTCTATGCAAACGAGCTCAAAGACGCGTGCTATAGCCTCTCTTCGTGGCTCACGAAGAGCTGGGATCGCCAAGGTTTTGAAACGGCTGCACTATCCATTAGACGTGATCTTGCAGGGCGTGCGATGGTACGTGGCCTACTCCCTGAGTCTGCGCAATCTCGAGGAAATGATCGCTGAACGCGATCAATGCTGACCGGGAGACGCCCGTCAAAATCCGGCAAAACAAGTATCTGAACAACCTTGTTGAACAGGACCATCGTGCCATCAAACGCATCATCAAACCCATGATGGGCTTCAAGGACTTTTGTTGCGCCCGCATCATCCTGTCGGGCATCGAGGTGATGCATATGATCAGGAAGGCACAGATGAAAACGGCGAAGGGAATCTCTCCGTCGGCGCCAGAGCAGTTTTACTCATTGGTCATATAAGACATCCTAACAAGATCCCCTTGTTTTGCCGCTCTTTTCTTATTGCGACTCAACCCGACATCATCGCAAGCCGAATAACAGGGCGCTTGCTACAGAAACCATATCTTCCTAACCGACTATTTTGCACCAACGCCATATTGACCACATAAGAATTTCGTACCATTGAATATTGATTTGGAGTCCGTGTTGCCTCATTCGAGAGGGAATGTGTGCGCTGTCTCAGTGGTTGTGTGTTATCCCGAAACCAGCTTTTACTGAAGGAGAATCAGACTATGACGATGAACAGACGTAGTTTCTCGGCTGCCCTGATAGCCGGAGCCGCCGCCTCACTCGTTTCTACCCGCGGTATGGCGGCGACTCAACCGCCGACGAAAGCGCGGAACGTCGTCCTTTTGCACGGGTTGTTCGCCGATGGGTCGTCCTGGTCAGAAGTGATCCCGCGATTGCAAGCAGCGGGACTCAATACCACGTCTGTCCAGAACCCGCTGACGACGTTGCCTGACGCCGTTGCTTCGGCCCAACGCGTGCTGGCGCGCCAGGACGGCCCGACCGTATTGGTCGGGCATTCCTTCTCCGGGATGATCGTGACGGAGGCTGGTGTGCACCCGAACGTTTCTGCAGTTGTTTATGTGGCAGCTCGGGCGCCTGACGCGGGCGAGGATTACTCGGAGCTGGCCAGGAAATTTCCTGCGCCACCGGCGTCTGCGGGGATTGTTTTCGACGGCGATGAAGGTCGTTTGAGCGAGGCCGCGTTCCTTCGCGATTTCGCGGGCGATCTACCGGAGGCGAAGGCGAAGGTTCTCTATGCAGTGCAAGAGCCGTTTCACAAGGAGCTGCTAACCGGCAAGACCACGCAGGCTGCCTGGCGGTCAAAGCCGAGTTTTTACTCTGTTTCGACTGAAGACAGGACAATTAACCCCGACCTCGAACGTTTCATGGCGAAGCGCATGGGTGCTACGACCGTCGAGTTAAAAGCAAGCCATCTCTCGCTGATTTCTCATCCCGACGAAATCACCCAGCTAATCCTGGAAGCAGCGGGGCAGGTTAGTTAAAGAAGCCAGAAGGTTCTGGTTCGTCGCAGGATTGAATTGTCTCAAGCGTCACTTGCAGCGTGCAGGGGGTGACGTGCCATCGCGGGGCTGTTTCAATGGCGCGTCTTTATCAGGCAGTCTGCGGAGCGAAGCTCGCATCGATCGTCATGGTTGATCTGAAATCGGGCCTGTTCACCTGCGACATCGATGAACGTGCACTGACCCGCGCCCGCATGATGGACGGAACGCTGATCCTCGTGACCAATGTGCCGGAACTCACCCCGATCGACGTCGTGAAGCGCTACAAGTCTCTGGCTGATATCGAACGGGGCTTCCGCGTACTGAAGTCCGAAATCGAGATCGGCCCGGTGTTCCATCGCCTGCCCAACCGGATTCGTGCACACGCGATGATCTGCTTTCTGGCGCTCGTGCTGTATCGCGTGATGCGCATGCGTCTGAAGGCGCGCGACGAAGCCTGCTCGCCCAAGCGCGCGCTGGAAATCGAGCGTCGCATCCAGTTTCATCAGGTCGTCCTTCATCGGCGCCAAAGCGCAACCGGCCTGTCCACACTGACTCCTGAACAGAAAGAACTCTTCGAAGCCCTAAACCTGCCGATACCGACAATCCGTAGCTTGTAGTGGCAAATTTGCACCGTCGGGTTCAGCACAATCGATCACTTAGACGAAGATCTGTCGAACTCGGGGGGGCGATTGGGACGTCCGAGGAAGAACGAAGCGCAGGCGCTTACGAACGACATGGCCGCGAGGAATGCGGCCACGGCGTAGCCGCTATGAAAGGTCTGATAGAGCCACAGCGAGATCAGCGGGGCGGGGCCGCCGGCAATGATCGAAGCGCCCTGATAGCCGAGCGACGCGCCGGTATACCGGATGTGCGCCGGGAAGCATTCGGCAATGTAGGCCGCCTCGCTGCCGTAGATGGCGGCGTGGATGATCATCAGCACCACCATGGCGATGACAACGACCGCGTGTGCTCGCGTATCAAGCATGGCGAAATACGGAAACGCGAACAAGGTCATGCAGACGCAGGCGGAAAGGAAGGTCCGGCGCCTGCCGATGCGGTCGGAAACATAGCCGAAGAAAGGCAGAGCGAAGCATGCCACGATCGCGGCGATGAGGACCGCGTTGAGGACGAACTCGCGCCCAAGCCCCAACTCCTGCGACCCGTACAGGACGACGAAAGTCGTGAGCATATAGAACGCCGCCTGTTCGCCAGGGCGAATGAGCGCGCAGAGCAGAATGGCGCGCCACTGGGTACGAAAGGCTTCTGCGATAGGCGTCTCCCTCCGCCCGACGCGGCTGGCAACGGCGCGATTCGCTTCGAGGAATTCGCGCGTTTCGGGCACGCCGAAACGAATCACGAGTCCGATCACGAGCAATACGCCGCTGATCCAGAACGGAATTCGCCAGCCGAAGTCGAGCAGATGGTCGCCCGTGGCGCGTGCGCAGCCGCTCCAGACGAGAACCGACACCACGAGGCCGAGCGGCACGCCGATGTGGGGCAGGCTGGCCATGAAGCCGCGCCGCTCGCCGTGATGCGATTCCATGGTAAGCAGCACGGCGCCACCCCATTCGCCACCGACGCCGATCCCCTGCAGGAAGCGAAGTGCGACGAGGAGCCATGGCGCGAGCGCGCCAATCGCACCGTCGGCGGGCAGGCAGCCGACCAGGAACGTGGCGAGGCCCATCACGAGCAGCGTGGCGATCAGCGTCGACTTGCGGCCGACGCGGTCGCCCATGTGCCCGAATAGCGCGGCGCCCAGCGGGCGCGATAAGAACCCGACGAAGATCGTCGCAAACGAAGCGAGGAGTCCTGCCGATGATCCGTGCGCAAAGAACAGCTTCGGGAATACGAGTGCCGCTGCGGTGCCGTAGATGAAGAAGTCGTACCACTCGATCGTGGTGCCGATCACGCCCGCAAGCGCCGCGCGCCGCTCGATACGGCGCGCGGAGGTGCGCGTCTCAGCCTCTTCGCCCGACACCGCGCCGGGGACCGCCGCCCTCATGGTGGCTCTGCCTGTCATACCTGTCTCCTTGATGTTTTTGTGAAAGGTGAACTGCGAGGACCTACGTCAGAAAGTGGCGCTTGCCTGCATCGAGACGCGTTCCTCGGATAGCGCAGTCCAGAGTTCGAGGTGTTCGCCTTGGCGCACGCCGTTCAGTGTCAGGGCATTGCCGAGAATGGCGGGCTGAACGCCGCGATAATCGAACGTTGCCAGCGGCTTGCCGGCAATGCGCTGCGCAAGGCCAGCCAGTAGCGTCGCATTCAGTGGACCATGGATGACCAGGTCAGGGTAACCTTCCACCTCTCGACAGTAGTCCTGATCGTAGTGGATGCGGTGCCCGTTGAAGGTGAGCGCGGAATAGCGAAAGAGCGTCGTGGAAGTTGCGACGAAGGTCTCGCGATGCTCGCCCGGTGCGCGCCGGACTTCCTGGCGCGCCGGGCCGCCCGGCGACACTTCCTTGTAGACGATGTCGTGCTCTTCCGAAACGGCGACTTTTCCGCCGCGTGCGATCTCGTGCTGTACCGTGACGAAGACGAGTTCGCCCGAGCGACCCTGTTTGTGCTCGACCGCGAGGATCGTCGAGCGTTTTTCGACCGTGGCACCGAGGGGCAATGCGTCGAGAAAGCGGACGCGGCCGCCGGCCCACATCCGGTTCGGTAGCGGCACTGGGGGCAGAAAACCGCCGCGTTGCGGATGGCCGTCGCGGCCGAGGCGCCCGGGCGGCAGGCCCTCAAGGAAATAGAGCCAATGCCACAGCGGTGGCAGCGGTGCGCCTGTGACGAGGTCCTCGGCACCGCGACCGATCGTGGCGGCCATCAGGCGGGCGTGGCGGACATCGAGCACGTCTTCGTCCACGATGGTCTTGCCCACCCATTCGCGCAGCTTGGTAATGTCGGCCTGACTCATGCGCCTGCCTCCTCGGTTTCGGCCGCGAACTCCTCGCGAATGCGCGCGGTGTGTTCGCCAAGCTTCGGCGCGGGTTGGAAGCGCTGCGCGTCCCAGGGGGCGCGCACGGGCGGTGCGACCATCTGCAACTCCACGTCGTCGCCGGCCATCGGCCACGTGCGCAGCGCGGGGTGCGTGGTCATGTCGGCGACCTGGCGCAACTGGCCGTAGGCGATGTTGGCGTCGCCGAGCAGCGAGAGTGCTTCATCGAGCGCCTTCGTGCGGAACGCGTCGCCGATCAGCGCATCCAGCGCTTTGCGGTTTTGCACGCGCGCATTGTTGGTCGCAAATCGCACGTCGCTGGCGATCTCGCGATTGCCGAGGAACACCTCGCAGAAGTTGCCCCATTCACGGTCGTTCTGGATGCTGATCACGATGTCACGTCCCTCGCTCGTGCGATACGCCCCGTAGGGGGCGATCGACGGGTGCTTGAGGCCTTGCGGCGCCGGTGCGCCCTTGCCGTAGCGCTCGTGGACGTAGGGCACGGTCATCCAGTCGGCGGCACCGTCGAAGAGCGAGACCGAAACGCCCGAGCCTTGGCCTGTGCGATCGCGCAGCGTGAGCGCGGAGAGCACAGCAATCGTTGCGTTCATGCCGGCGCCGATGTCGCAGATCGAAACGCCGATACGGCCCGGCGCATCGGGCGCGCCGCTAACGCTCACGAGGCCGCTTTCGCATTGCACGAGAAAGTCGTAGGCCTTGAGCTTGCTCGTCTCGCTGCCCGTTCCGTAACCGGTGATGTCGCAGGTGATGAGCTGCGGATGCTGCTCGCGGAGGGTCGAGCTATCGAAGCCTGCTCGCGAGAGCGCGCCGGGTGCGAGGTTCTGCACGAAGATGTCGGCCTCGGCAATGAGGCGACGCAGGAGCGCGGCGTCGTCGGTCAGCTTGAAGTCGAGCACGACCGACTCCTTGCCGCGGTTGGTCCAGAGGAAATAGGAAGAGTTGCCGTTCGCGGCCGCGTCGTAGCCGCGGGCGAAATCTCCCTCGGGGCGCTCGATCTTGATGACGCGTGCGCCCATTTCGGCAAGACGGCACGTGCAAAGGGGGGCCGCGAGCGCTTGCTCGATGGCCACGACCGTGACCCCGGCAAGCGGCAGCGGGTGTTCAGTTGAAGTCTGGCGATTCATGGATCGTCTCCGCAATTTTTGACTGGTCGCAGTGAGTATTGCGGTTCGGTCCGAATAGATACATCGAGATAATTCAAACGAAGCGTTTGTCAAAACCGAATGCTGGCGGCAGAATCGTCTTTCCTGCGGAGGTGCTGATGCGCTATGAACTGACGGATCTGGAAGTTTTCCTGGCGGTTGCCGAGGAAGGGAGCGTGACGCGCGGCGCGGATCGCTGCCACCTCGCGCCTTCGTCGGTAAGCCTGAGAATCAAGGGCCTGGAAGACGTGGTTGGCGCACCCTTGCTGGTGCGGCTCGCGCGCGGCGTGATGCCGACGCCCGCCGGGCGTATCGTAATGGAGCACGCCCGGCGCTGCGTCGCGCAACTGGAGCAGATGAACGCGGATCTGTTGCCGTTTTCGAATGGTCTGGTGGGGCACGTGACGCTGTTCGCCAACAACAATGCGATCAGCTCTTATCTGCCCGACGATCTCGCGTGCTTTTTCTCGCGCTATCCGAACGTGCGGATTTCGCTGGAGGAGCGCCTGAGCCACGACATCGTGGCGGCCGTGGCTTCGGGCCGCGCCGACCTCGGCGTGGTGGCGCTGGAGGCCAACCATCCCGAGTTGGATTTTCATCGGTATCGCGAGGACGAACTCGTGGTGGTCACCGCGCGCGACAGCGATATCGCCGCGAGGGGAGAGATCGGCTTCGGGGAGTGCCTGGAGCGCCCGTTCATCAGCCTCCAGCCGGGTGCGGCACTTCACACGTTCCTGATGAATCACGCGAGCTCGCTGGGCGGGCGCCTGGACGTGCGCGTGCAGGTGTCGAGCTATGGGGCGATCGTGAAACTAGTTGCATCTGGTGCCGGAATTGGCATCGTCGCGCGCTCGGCCATCGAGAGCGACTCAGGCAGCAACGTCGTGGTGCTCAAGCTCGCGGAACCCTGGGCTCGCCGCGACCTGCGCGTATGCGTATTGCGCAACACACCAGTATTAAATCCGTTTCGGGACCGCTTGCGCGAAGTGCTGACGGACACGGGGGCGTTGCCGCCTGAGGGCGCGGCGCACCACAAGACTTAGCGCGAGACGACGCTCCAGCACTTGGAGATCACCAACGTGCAGCTCGTGTGGGACAACTCCGCGTGCACCGGTGCCCTCCAGGCGGCGCAGTGCCGGGCCGCTTGTAAGCTACGGTCAATTGAACAAAAAAGAAGAGTGGTTGAAGGGAGGGAAAGGCTATCTGCGTGTCACGTCGAGGCACGCGGCGCACAATGGACATGCGTTCGTAAAGCCAGGTATGCTTCTCGCAGGCGAGCCTCGTGGCCCGTCCATTCGAGTCCAGGCTCACTTCCCGGTGTGTTATCCCATGCATTTTGGCCTTGTCGACCTTCAAACCTTCGTTGCCGTCGCCGAAGCTGGCAGCCTTACGCACGGCGCAGCCCGCGTCAGCCTCTCGCTCGCGGCGGTCAGTGCGCGTATCCGGCAGATGGAGGAGGCGGTAGGTGTGCCGCTGCTGGAGCGTCGGCCTCACGGCATACGCGTCACGGAGGCGGGGCAGACCTTCCTGCGCCACGCGCGGGCCACCCTCGGCGCGCTACAACGCATGACGGACGACCTCGCACAGTTCTCCCAGGGGATGCGGGGGACCATCCGCATCCTCTCGAACACGAATGCACTTGTCGAGACGCTGCCTGGCCCGCTTAGCCGCTTTCTCTGCGACAACCCCAACATCAACATCGAAATCGAGCAGCGTCCGAGCGATGAGATCATCGCGGCCATTGCGGAAGGAGTGGCCGATATCGGCATCATCGCTTCGCCGCCCGAGGGCGTGGCGCTCACGACGTTTCCCTTTGCCACCGACCGCCTGTGCGCGGTTGTGCCCGCAGTCGACGAACGTTTCGCGCTGCAGCGGGAAATCGCCTTTGCCGATCTTATCGAAGCCGATTTCGTTGGTCACGAACGCGGCTCGTCGATTCAGGTGTTCCTCGAAAATCAGGCGAAGCGGCTGCATCGCACCTTGCGGCACCGCATCCAGCTTGGCAACTTCGCGTCGATTTGCCGCCTGGTCGAAAACGGCGTGGGCGTCGCGGTACTCCCTGAGTCGGCGGCGCGGCGGTTTCAACGCTCGATGCGGGTGCGTCTGCTGCGCATCACCGACGCGTGGGCCGTGCGCAAGATCCTGATCTGCGTAAGCGACCTCGAGCGGCTGCCTTCCTCCACCCGGCGGCTCGTCGAACATCTCGTGCGCCTTGGCGCCGCCACCGGCTGATAAAAAAGCACAAGTAGCGCCGGTTTCGGTTCGGGTTGAGTCTGGCTTCGCCAATCAGCGATTGTTCAGGAGCCGATGGGGACAGAGAATGAACCCCGTTGGCAATCGAACTTCTGGAGGTGAAGCAATGAATGCTCGCGACGTCGAGACGAAAACCCGGTCCTGGCTGTTCACTCCTGCGACGCGCCCCGAGCGTTTCGCCAAAGCCGGCCCGGCGGGGGCCGATGTGCTGATCGTGGATCTGGAGGACGCCGTACGTCCCGAAGAAAAGACCATCGCCCGCCGCCAGTTGGGCAACCTGCTCAGCCAGCCGTTCAGTTCTACCGCCGCGCTCGCGGTGCGCATCAATACGCCGAACTCGCGCAGCGGTCTGGATGACCTGGCCGCGCTGCTCGACGCGGCATTTCAACCGGCTTTCATCGTGATCCCCAAGGTGGAGGCCGCGCAAACGGTCCTGCAGGTCGAAGCGCTGCTGCGCGAAGTCGCGAGCGACGCACGCGTGGTACCGCTGGTGGAATCGCGCCAGGGCGTCGTGGTGTTGCCGGAGTTGCTTGCCACGGCCTCGCGTGTCGCGGCGGTCATGTTCGGCGCGGGGGACTATGCCGGGGACGTTGGCGTGCAGCCTGCGTCGTTCGCGCTTTCCGTCGCACGCGTGCAGATTTCGGCCGCCTGCGTGGCGAGCGGCATACGCGCCATCGACGCGCCATGCTTCGAGATCAACAATAGCGCCGCACTCGAGCACGAAATCGGGTTTGCCGCCGCGAACGGGTTCGACGGCAAGGCGGCCATCCATCCTTCCCACATCGGACCCATCAACGCGGCCATGACACCGGACGCCGCAAAGATCGACTGGGCGCACCGCGTGATCGAGGCCGCACGAGAAGGTGCGGCGGTGGTCGATGGCCGTATGGTCGACGAGGCGATCGCCCGTGAGGCACGGCGCGTTCTGTCGCGTGCCTAGGCGCTCTTTTTTCAATTTCAACCAGGAGAATGTCATGAGCGAATCCATCGCTGCCTACCGCAAGATCGCGGAGAACCGCTTTCGCGAGGTCTCCGGCCTTTACTACGAAGACTTCGAGATCGGAAACACCTATGAGCATCGCCCGGGCCGGACGATCACGGACGTCGACAACATCTGGACGACCCTGCTCACCATGAACACGCAGCAGGTGCACTTCGACCAGGCCTACGCGAGCCACACCGAGTGGAAGAAGATGCTGGTGGACAGCACCTTCACGCTCGCGCTGCTGACGGGCATGAGCGTTAGCACCGTGAGCGCCAAGGTGGTGGCCAATCTGGGCTGGAACAACGTGCGCGCGACGCACCCGGTCTTTGCCGGCGACACCCTTTACGCGGAATCGACGGTGCTGGACAAGCGCGAATCGAAAAGCCGTCCCACGCAAGGCGTCGTCACGGTCCTCACACGCGGGGTCAATCAGGACGGGAAGCTGGTGATGTCGTTCGAGCGCACGATGCTGATCTACCGGCGCGGCCATTCGCCGGAAGCGGAAGCCAACTACTAAGGAGCACGGCCATGAATGACGAATCTGTCTATTCCTCAAAACTTCGTACACCTGAAGAAGTGGTATCGTCGATCGCGAGCGGGTCGACTGTAGCGCTCGGCATGGCGATGTCCCAGCCGCCTTCGCTGCTGGCCGCGCTGACGGCGCGTGCGAGTGCGGGCGATGTCGACGCGCTGAAGGTCTATTACTTCCACGCCGAGTCGTTTTTGAGCAAGACGCTACTGCAATACGAGTTGATGGGGCGTATCCAGCCGCACTGCATGTTCCTCGGCGAACCCGAGCGCAAGCTGATCCGCCAGGGCGCCGAAGACGGCGACCGCAAGGTCGTATTCTTCGTGCCGAACACCTTCAGCCAGTCGCCGCGTCTTTTCAGCGACCATATTCCGGTCGATACGATGCTGGTGATGGTGTCGCCCATGGATAGCAACGGCTATTTCACGTTCGGTACCAACAACGATTACACGAGCGCCGTTGCGCGCTCCGCTCGCCGCCTTGTGGTCGAGGTCAATCCGAACATGCCGCGCGTGTTCGGCGATTCCTTGCTGCACATCTCCGAGGTCGACGCCATTGTCGAATCGGATCATCCGCTGCCGCAACTGCTGCCGAAGCCGGCGAGCGAGAAGGATCATGTAGTCGCGGATCTGATCTCAAACCTCATTCCCGACGGCGCCTGCCTGCAGATGGGTATTGGCGCGCTGCCCAATGCCGTGTGCGGCGCGCTGTATGGCCACCGCGACCTGGGCGTGCATACCGAACTGCTGACGCCTGGGCTCGTGGACCTGATCCGGCGCGGCGTGGTGACGAACCGCAACAAGGCCGTGAATCGCGGCAAGTCGGTCTTTACCTTCGCCATGGGCGATCAGGCGATGTATGACTTCATGAACGACAACCCCTCCATCGAGAGCTACCCGGTGGACTACGTGAACAATCCGGCGGTCATCTCGCAGAACCCGAAGATGATCTCGGTGAATTCGACTGTGGAGATGGACCTGACCGGCGCCTGCAATTCCGAGCATGTGAACGGGCATCAGTACAGCGCGACAGGCGGCCAGCTCGACTTCGTTCGCGGTGCCTACGGGTCGGCAGGCGGCAAGTCGATCATCGCGTTCCATTCCACGGCGAAGGGCGGCGCGCTTTCGAAGATCGTGCCGAAGCTCTCGGGGCCGGTGACCACGCCGCGCACGGACACGCACATCGTCGTGACCGAGTACGGCGTCGCGAATCTCAAGGGGTTGTCGTCGACGGAGCGGGCACGGGCGCTGATCGGGCTAGCGCACCCCGATTTCCGCGCGACGCTCGCGGACGAGGCCAAAGCCCTTCATCTGGTCTAATCACAGGAGCACGATCATGACACGACAAACCATTGCCGATTACCTCACGAACGCGCTTGCTGCCGCGGGTGTCAAGCGCATCTGGGGTGTGACGGGCGACAGCCTCAACGGACTATCGGACAGCTTGCGGAGGCTCGGCAAGATCGAGTGGGCCCATACGCGCCACGAAGAGTCGGCAGCCTTTGCCGCGGGCGCCGAGGCGGCGCTGACCGGGAAGCTCGCCGTGTGTGCGGGAAGCTGCGGACCGGGCAATCTGCACCTCATCAACGGGCTGTTCGATTGCCATCGCAACCACGTGCCCGTGCTGGCCATCGCCGCGCATATTCCTACCTCCGAAATCGGGCTTGGCTACTTTCAGGAGACGCATCCGCAGGAACTCTTTCGCGAATGCAGTCACTTCGTCGAACTGGTGACCAATCCGCAGCAGTTTCCGCGCGTGCTAGACCGTGCCATCCGCACGGCGCTGGAATCGCGCGGCGTGGCGGTCATCGTGCTCCCGGGCGACGTGGCGCTCGAAAGCGCGCCCGACGACAAGCCCGGCGTGCTCTCGTTGGACGCTTCGGTAACGATTCCCGAAGCGGGTCAGCTCGACAGGCTGGCGCAACTACTCAATCGCTCCGAGGCTGTCACGCTGCTGTGCGGCAGCGGCTGCGAGGGCGCGCACGACGAAGTGGTGGCGCTGGCCGACGCTCTCGGCGCGCCGATCGTTCACGCCTTGCGCGGCAAGGAACATGTGGAGTGGGACAATCCGTTCGATGTGGGCATGACCGGGTTGATCGGCTTCAGTTCCGGCTATCACGCGATGAAGGCGTGCGATACGCTCGTCATGCTTGGCACTGACTTTCCGTACCGGAACTTCTATCCCTCCGAAGCGAAGGTTGTCCAGATCGACCGCAACGGCGCCGCGCTCGGCCGCCGCGTGCCCCTCGAGCTGGGGCTCGTGGGTGACGTCAAGGCCACAGTGGCCGCGCTCCAGGGCCGCCTCGAGCGCAAGCCGGACCGGCGCTTCCTCGAAGCGGCGCGCAAGCACTATGCCGAAGCGCGGGTCGGTCTCGATGCATTCGCGAGGCCGTCGCCGCCGGGCAGCCCGATCCACCCGCAATATCTCACGAAGCTCGTAAGCGATCTGGCGGAAGAGGATGCGGTCTTTAGCGTCGACGTCGGCACGCCGACCCTGTGGGCCGCGCGCTATCTGCGCATGAACGGCAAGCGCAGGCTGCTGGGGTCCTTCAACCATGGTTCGATGGCGAATGCCTTGCCGCAGGCGCTGGGCGCCCAGGCGGCTGCACCGGATCGTCAGGTGGTAGCGCTTTGCGGCGATGGCGGCCTTTCGATGCTGATGGGCGATCTGCTCACGGCACGCCAGGAGGCGTTTCCGTTGACGGTCGTCGTGTTCAACAACAGCTCGCTTGGCTTCGTGTCGATGGAAATGAAGGCCGGCGGCTATCTCGACGACGATACGCAGCTCGCTTCGACCGACTACGCCGCGATCGCGCGTGGCGCGGGCATCGAGGCGATACGCGTGGAGGACTCGGAAGAGCTGGAAGGCGCACTCGCGCACGCGCTCTCGCGGCCATGGCCGGTGCTGGTGGACGTCGTAGTCGCCAGGCACGAAATTGCCTTGCCGCCCAAGATTGAGTGGGCCCATGCGAAGGGCTTCAGCCTGTATATGCTGCGGGCCGTGCTCAACGCGAAAGGCAATGAAGTCGTGGAGCTGGCCACAACCTGGCTGCGCTAATCGTCCCCTCGGTCCGGGAAATAGTCGCGGTGGCACCCTGCAGAGGGGGCTAGCCGGACAAGACCGTCTCCCGCGCTGCCTTTGTATATGGCGCTTCGCAACGAAGCTGCTGAGATTCGCTAATTTTTCTACTGGGTGCGCCAATTCCACTAACAGCGCCTGTGCCAGGAGATGTAAAGGCCGATGCCAACATTGGGGTGCTGGCCAGGATGAGACCCGTCTTCCAGCAGGAGAGCGATCAGGTCGCCAATCTGGCCATGACATCGCGCACCGAATGAGCAATGTGTAGACATCCAAAGTAAATTTAGAAGACGTACGCCCCGGCAACTGTTAGCGTCAAACCTAGGAGGGTGTCAGGTATGCCCTGATCGGAGATTGTCTCGAGTCGAATTGCTTGCTTAGGACGCGTCTTAGAGGCCAGCGCTCTTCGGCCAAAGATGTCTTGCAACGGTTAGTCGGACATATAATACTGCGAGTCCACGGAGACCTCGATGGCTATGGCTGCGGCGACTATGCTTGCTGAGCGCGGGTAGTGTCAGGCGCTGGCGCTGCTGCGTGCCAATTGCCCCATCCGCAGTAGCGCGCCCAAGAGGAGCCCTACTGCGAACCATAACGCCACATCGTGCAACAGTCTAGTTGCGAGCCCCCCGAACACAGCACCGGCGAAGAAGCTGAATCCTGCCGCTCCAAGCAGCGACGCGTCGTGAAGAGCCGATTTGTCGTATCTTGGGATCAGTCCTTCGAGCAATTTCTTCGCTGCGCGGCGAAGGTTTCCTGTTGTCATCACAGACGTGTACGTAAGATTCTCGATGTGCGTGAAGGACAAGGTCTGCAGCGTAGCGACGAATGTTATACCTGGGATCAGCCAAAGCTCTGAGCGTCCACACACACCGCTAGCCGCTACAGTCAGAAAAAAAATTTCAAGCAAAAGGCAGACAAGTGCGGGGCGCGGAAGCGAGTTCGCGACGGCGTCGAGGCGCAGCAGGTGAACCATGAATACCGCGAATACAAAGGCGACAAGCGGGGGAATGTGCAGCCGCGCCTGGGTCCAGTCACCAGCTGCTATGTGGATGCCGAGGAGTGCCACGTTTCCCGTCATCGTGTTCGCGAATACACCGCCGTGGCCAACGTACGTATACGCGTCGAGAAAGCCTCCGGACAGCGTCAAGAGTACGGCGACACCGCGGCTTCTACTTGCCGCATCGAGATCCATCGTGTTCGCTCCTGGGCAAGGTACTTCCGCGCATCTTACCAGCCAGAAATAGAGCAAAGGGAAGGCGGACGAGAGGGCTCGCAGTGAACATTGCCTTCGCGGCTTGCTTGAGCGTGAAACCGCGCTGAACGTATTGTCGACGATCGTGCGGATGGCGTCGAACGTCTCAAATTAACCGATTGTCGCCGCTGCCGGTCACCGTCCCCGTCACGGCGGGATTGCGTTCGCCCCGAGGATGCCCATTAAGATCCTCGCGTTACGCTGTCCTTGGTCTTCCCAATTGTTGTTAAAGATGATATCCGCTTTCGCGGCGAGGGCATTGTCAACTTGCCGAGAGTGAGACGGCAGGACGGCAGGTGTGACGACTGGTTGGTCACAAGGCAGTCGACGGATTTTGGGCGAGTTCGGTGAATTCGCGCCATGCAACGAACTGGGCTGCGAGTTGTTTGCGATAAAGTGAAGCGCGTAGCAGATGCCGCTTGAGCGCGAAATGTTGCCGGATCGGCCCGAAACACGAGAGAAATTTCTGTGTGCGTTTCGGGTCGCGAAAGCCACGCATGCGTCGCTCGCGTTCGCGTGTCGGTTGGTGGCTGTTCTCTGCACGGTTGTTCAGTCGCGCGGCCGCTTTGACAAACACGTGCTTCACGTTCGCAAGTTCCGGGATCTCCGCTTTTGCCGCCGGATAGCTGCGCAACTGATCGGTGATGATCTTGCGCGGTACCGGGCTCGAGCGCAACACGCGCCTGAAGAAACGTTTGGCGCGGCTTTGTCGCGCCGCTTTTGCAGCAGGATGTCGAGTTCGGCGCCATGCTCGTCGACTGCACGCCACAGCAGGTACGGTTCACCATGCAGCGTGACGAACATCTCGTCGAGGTGCCACGCGCTACCAGGCTTGCGTCGCGCTGCTTTCACCCGTTGAGGGGGAATGAACAAGGTAAGCGTTTATGCGCTGCAGGGCATAAATATCTACCTTGTTCATACCCCTTCTCCGCCTGGTTGTTCAATCCCTTATGCTGGCGGTGCTCAACGTTCATCCCCTCTTGAATTCTTGTACGCAAAGAACTATGTACACGGCTCGCGCTCCATGGAGGCCATCGTGCAAATGTCCCGCTTCATCGATGTCCAGACAGGAGTCGCCACCATGAATGCCCCGCAACCGCAAGCCGCACCCGACTTTGAAATGGGTGCCGGCCTCTCCGAAGAAGCCAACGCGCGATACCGCCACAACCATCGCCCTCGCGAGTTCGATAGCCCGGCGCAGGAGCGCGTGTACCGCAAGCAGCACCTCGCGGCCGCGTTCCGGCTGTTCTCGAAGTTCTGCTTCGACGAAGGCGCGGCGGGCATCTGATTTGATCGCCGATGGGAAGGTCGGATTGATTCAATACGATGACATTGATGCCGTCGACGCGGAAGGGGTGTGCCTAAAAGATGGTCACCGCATAGCAGGCTCATTGGTTGTTTTGGCTACCGGGTATAAAGGCATGGATCACGCAGTTGGCGCTATGTTCGGCGATCAGGTGGCACAGCGTGTCGGCCGCATGTGGGGGGTGACGAGAAAGCGGAGCTAAAGAATATGTGGAGTCCCACATCGCAGCCGGGGTTGTGGCTGACCGGTGGCGCTTTCTCCCAGTGTCGAATCTATTCGAAATATCTGGCGTTGCAGATAAAGGCTTTTGAATTGGGGCTGCTTCTCCAGCCGTCGCCGGTTTACGAAGCTGTTTCAGGCGCTGTGTAGCGTCATCGTCCGACTGGTACCGAAATCGTATCTCAGTGCGGCGGTCCCGTGCATCAGCCGCACCGGTCGCGGGGGCGGCTTGATGGGTTTGACGGCTGTCGCCTTTGAGGCGATATCTCGGACCTCGAAAAATCAGTTCGAATTCATTCCGTCAGGAGAGTTCGAGGAGGTGGAATAGTGAAGATTGTTGTGGCAGTGAAGCGTGTGATCGACGCCAACGTTAAGGTAGGCGTCACCGTAGATCCGAGCCGGGTGGAACTGGCCAATCTGAAGATGTCGATGAATCCGTTCGACGAAATCGCGGTTGAAGAAGTCGTTCGTCTGCGCGAAGCGGGTGTGGCAACTGAAGTGATCGCTGTGTCGGCCGGTGTGACGCAAGCGCAGGAAACGCTGCGCACGGCGCTCGCGATCGGTGCGGACCGCGCGATCCTGATCGAGTCAGGCGAAGACCTGCAGCCGTTGGCTGTCGCCGAGCCGCTCAAGGCGCTGGTCGACAAGGAACAGCCGCAACTGGTCATCCTCGGCAAGCAGGTGACGAATAAAGCGAAAGTTGACACATAAAATCAGCTATCGCTTTATTCGTCATTAGGAGGCACACCGAAACCCCGCATACACATACTGATAATGCGGTTGAAACCAGTTGCGAAAGGCCGGCCGCAACATGCATTGCGCGGTGCGCGCCGAACCGCCTTTGATCACATAATGCTGCCCGTCGAAAAAGTTGGCGGAGTAGCCCGGGTAAAACGGAAACGCTTCAAACCCCGGCAGTGCGTCGAACACGGTGGAGGTCCACTCCCAGCCATTGCCGAATTGGCCTTCCACGCCGAACGCGCTGACGTTATCAGGATACGCATCGACTGGCTGCGGGTCCCAGCTGCGAAAATCGAAATTGCCCGACATCGCGTGCGGTGCGCCGTGTGCCGCACGTTGCCACTGCGCTTCGCTGGGTAGCGTTTTGCCGGCCCAGCGCGCGTAGGCGCTGGCTTCGGCGTGACTCACATACACCGGCCAGTCGAGCGGCAGCGGTACTTCGTCGAACATCGTGCGCAGCATCCATGCGCTGTGCCGATCGCCTCCGGTTTGCTGCGACCAGCAGGCGGGATGCTCGATATATTCGGCTTCTTTCCAGGCCCAATCCTTGTCGGTCCACCACTTCGGTTCGCGATAGCCGCCTGCCTCGATAAACTCACGAAATGCGCCGTTCGTCACCATGTGGCGGTCTATTTCGAACGCCGGCACGTCGACGCGCATTTCGCCGAACTCGTTGTCCCAGCCGAAACGGCCACTCTCGCGCGACATGCCGAGCACAGTCGCGCCGGCCGGCACGTTGACCATCGAGGACAACCCGTCACGCGGTTCGGAACGCGTCAGCACTGCCTCGCGCAACGTGGTGACTTTCTGCGCAAGCGGCAACTGGTGCAGCATGTACGCGAGCGTTTCAGCATGCATCAGCCGATGCTCGATCGCGACGTTCAGCAACTGCTCGGCCGCCTCGGCATGTGCCCCCTCGCGGCCGAGATGCGCCGAGTCGCTCAGTGCATCGAGCTCGCGGTCGATCTGCTCGCGGGCGCGCAACGCGTAGCTGCGCACGGCGTCGAGCAATGGCCAGTCAGTGGGTTGATCGGTCGGAAAGCCGCCGTCGACAGGATCGATACCGAAAGCGAAGAGCTGGTCGAGGTGCGGATCGAACGCCGGCAGATCGCACAGGCGTTGATCGAAAAGATTACGATCGAAAGCTTCCAGATGGCCGAGGTAAAACACGATCCGGTGGCGCTCGCGGATCGGCCGTTCATACAGAAACTCGGGTTTGACGATGGCAAACAGGGCGTCGGTGACTTGACGCGCGTCGATCAGACGCTGGACGAGCGGGTGATGCGGGGCGGGGTCGCGATTCATTTCGCCAAGTCTCCTTGCGGGGGACGGACTAAAGACTGTACCCGCTCGCAGGAGCTATGCCAAGGCGAATGCGCGCTAAAAAGCAGATGGCGGGGGACGTGGCGGCGCGGGCCAGGTCCTGCGCGTAGGGCTTACACCTTCTGCAGGCCTTCCAGGTCGACGATCCGGATATGTTTGCCGTGTGCGTCGATCAGGCCGCGCTTTTGAAATCTTGACAGGGTGCGGCTCACAGTTTCGAGCGTCATCCCGAGGTAACTGCCCATGTCCTCGCGTGTCATGCGCAAGTTGAATTCCGCTGAAGAATAGCCGCGCTGCGCGTTGCGCTCCGATACGTCGAGCAGAAATGCCGCTACGCGTTCGTCCGCTGAAAGCGAGCCGAGCACCATCATCTGCCCAGCTTCGCGGACGATCTGCTCGCCCAGCAGTTTGTGCAGTCGGTCCTGCATTGAGCTGATTTCGCGGCACAGGGACTTGAGGGCCGGGTAGGGGACGATGCAAACGGTGCTGTCTTCCAGGGCGACGGCGCTGCATGCATGCATGTCTTCGCTGATGCCGTCGAGGCCGAGCGCTTCGCCGGCAAGGCGCAACCCGGTGACCTGTTCGCGGCCGTCACGGTGCGCCATGACGGTTTTCATGGAACCGGAACGCACGGCGTAGATATTGTCGAAGCGGTCGCCGCTGCGATACAGCGCTTCGCCGCGCTGCACCGAACGCGCGGTGCAAATGAGCGCTTCGAGTTTCGTCAGTTCGTCAGGCGACAGGCCTTGCGGCATGCAGAGCGCCCGCATCGAACAGCTCGAACAGCGAGCAGCGGTGCGCGCACTCGCCTTTGCCGGTGCGGCACGACGGCCGCCACGCGCCGGCGGCGAAATCACAGTGGAATCGGCAGCGGCGCCGGCGGAGCGAGTCACAGCGGTAGGGATAAGCATGTTCTGCAGCCATTTGTCGGAGTAACAACTGATTGTCCCACCGCCCATGCCCCCCGCTTAGCGACAAAATGACGCGTCCATGCAGTTAGGCATCTTGAGCGATGTCACCCTCGCGTTGCTGCTTGTGGTTATGGACTGCTATGTATTCTGGCGAACGTGCTTTGCTCTGATTTTGAAGATAGGGTGCTGCGCGTGCCGCCCTTTGGGGCAAGCACGCGCAGTTGCAACGTGCGTCGCCACGCGTTCAGGCGTCTTCACTGACCTTGCCGCCGCGGACGGAATCAGCAGCACGGGCAAGGTCGCCTGGCGCACACAACGCTCTGCGACGCTGCCGGGAATCCAGGGCCAGGTTTGCCTTACAATCAGGAACTACTCAGACAAGCTGCTTCAGCACCGTTGATGAACGAGCACAAAACGACGGGCTTGCCCGACAAGATCTACAGCGACATCCTCAATCGCATTCTTGACGGCGAGTACAAGGAAGGCGAGCGGCTGCCTACCGAGCATGCGCTCGCCGAACGCTTTGCGACGTCTAGGCCAACCGTGCGCGAAGCGCTTGCACGCTTGCGGGCGGACGGGATCATCATGACGCGGCACGGCTCGGGCACCACGGTTGCGCGGCGGCCGGACCCGGATGTGCGCCGGTTTGCGCCGCTCGAAACGCTGTCCGACATTCGCCGCTGTTATGAATTCCGCATCGTGACCGAGGCGGGCGCGGCCGGGCAGGCGGCGCTCAAGGCCGATGCCGACGACATCGCCGCGATCCAGCATGCGTGGGACCAGTTGGAATGCATCATCGAAACCCGGGGCATCGGTGCGCAGGACGATTTCATATTCCACCTGGCGGTGGCGCGCGCCTCGAAGAACCCGTTTTTCGTCACGGTCATGTCGTTCATCGAAGAGCAGATCCTGTTCAGCATGAACCTGTCGCGCAATCTGTCGCTCGTGAAGACGGTGGAGCGGCAGCGGCTCGTGCAGGACGAACATATGGCCGTGCTCGAGGCGATCCGCCGCAAGGATGGCCCTGCAGCGGGGCTGGCAATGCGCGCGCATCTTGAGAATGCGCTTGAGAGGATGTTCGGTTCCTGAAATCCCGCGCGTCTCTCCAGCGGGCCGCGACCACCACGTAACCGCTCCCAGCCCGCCGCAATCCGGCAACCTCAGCCGGGCAACTTCGATCGGGGTCAGCAGCAGCGGGTCGGGCGCGACCGGGCAACCGCCACGGCGGCCCGGCCTCGATCGCTTCAAGGCGTCAGGCGGCGGCGGCCATCGGCCCGAACAGGGCGGTGCGGGTCTTCGGACTGACCGCGATATCCAGCGCCACGGCCCGTTCCACGCCGATCTGCAGGGGCGACCCGAGCCGGCTGATGTCGATCCCGGTCTTGCGCAGCAGCCGTTCGATCGGCGTGGTGGTCACCGTGACATAACGCGTGATGCCCATCCGGTCGGCAAACGTCACGAGTTCGTGAATCGCCTGCATCGTCAGGTCGGCAAAGCCGAACGACTGCTCCTCGCCGCCGGTTTCGATCGCGAACCGGCTCAGTTCCCAGATGTGCCGCCCGACTGGCGCATCCGCGCCATGCAGCAATTGCGGAAAGGTGTCCTTCAACATGTTTGGCCCTTCCGTCGGCATCAGGCGCCAGCAGCCCCGCACGTGCCGGTCGTCGCCCTGAATCAGCATATAGTGCGGCCCGAGGGCGTCGTAGCCGTCGATCTCCATGCCCGCGATGGTCGGAATGTCCCATCCGAGCCGCCCGTGAAACACCCGCGCCCGCAGGCGGTACATCTCGTTGATGTCCGCGTTGTCAAATTCTTGCCGCATTCCAATCCGGATCGTTGTTTGCATGACGTTCTCCTGAACGTGTTGGGATACCCAATACGCAAGAAAACTTATGCATTTTGAATCTTTTCGCCACCTATCTACCTGGATAGGTGTGCATGCTTATCGGGTAACGCAGAATTCGAGATAAGCCTCAGCACTCAACCGACGGGACACAAAAATGGAACTTCTCGACAACCACTGGCAGGCGCAACCCTCCGTGCAAACTCGCCCGGCAGAGCCTTCATCGGCGGTGGACCGCGTTCTGATCATTGCCTACCGCAAGAAGAAAAAAGAGAGCCAGCGCCGTTTCTGGGCACGCTTCGGCGTGACGCAGTCGCGTGGCAGCCGGTTCGAATCGGGCGCCGAAATTCCGCCGCCGGTGTCGATCCTGCTGGGCCTCTACTTCACCAAAACCGTTTCGGACGCCGATCTGGGCCGGGCCGAGCGGGTCCTGACCAGCCGCGACGCCGCCGCCTTGCTCAACCCGGGTCAATAAGTCCCAACTGCGCGGCGATCACGGCCGCCGCGCGCCGTGAATTCACACCGAATTTCGTCCTGATGTTCTTCATGTGGAAGTTCACCACGGCTTCCGAACAGTTCAGGATATGGGAGATTTCCCAGGTGGATTTGCCGCGCGCGGTCCATTTCAGACACTCGCGTTCGCGAGGCGTGAGCTTGGGCAATAAAGTCTGGGCATGCGTAGTCAAATGGCGCTGACTGGTATCGATCACCAGATCGCGCAATAACACCAGGTTTGGCAACGCAACGTTGATATGACGCCAGAATTCGCCGGTCGGATTGCTGTCGTTGACGAAGCACATCATGCCGGCTTCCTGGTTCGGCCCATGAATCGGCAACGTCACGCCGGCGCGCAGGCCGTGCGCGCGGGCTTCCTCGTACATCGATTGTTGCGGCGCGGTCGTGAAAATGTCCGGCGACCAGATCAGCGGCGCGGCGCGCGTCGCGCAATGCGAGACCGTCGGGTCGATGTGGACGAGACCCTGCTCGTCGTAGGTGCGCCGCCACGCCGGCGCGTAGGTGCTCCGCACATAGGCGTCTTCAAGGCGAATGGTCGGGCGCGGCAGCATGGCGATCAAAAGCTTGTCGAAGCCCCACGTTTCGGCAAGGGCCGTGATCGCGCCGAACCATTCCGCTTCATCTGCGGCGTTCAGTAGCGGTGCCATTTCCTCGATAAAATGTAGCGACAATTTGGTTCTCTCAGACTCGCAAACGTCCCGTTGCGGTTAATTGCGGTACGGCAATCCGTCCGGCTGTTTTTATTCTCACAATCTATCACTAAAAATCGTTTCACAAGCCGACTGCAATTTCTAAAGAAACGGCATCGGCGCTGGTTCTGCAACCAGAGGAACGAATGACTCCTTATATCGGATTTGTTTGACCTGATTAACATTCACGGGCCGATAAAGTGGGTAATTTTCTCGTAGTTGCATTTTTGAAGATTTTGATTGGCAACATTATTGTCAACCCAATCTGAAACGCGATCGTCCGCGACAATCCTGCGGACGATCCGTATCTGCGCCGCCTGCTGCGATCCGTGCCTGCGGCCAAGGTGGTGTCGGGCATGGGCGAGCGGCCTGTGCTCGTTCATCCGCACGACGAAATTTCGCTAATCCGCGTGCTGCACGATGCGGTTACGTTCTCGACGATTGCCGACATGGGGCCGATCCTGCCGCTACTCAGTTCGACGCCGCCCGAACATCATGCGAAGATCGATCATGCGACGCAGGTCCTGCTCACATTGGCGCGTCAGTTCGCGCAGAAGCGCGCGTTGAATTGACGTTGCCTGGTGTCGAAAGCGGGCGCTTGCATCGCGCGCGTATGCCGGGCGCACTGCGCTTCAGCCTGCTTTCCCCATTAACTTCCATCGTCCAAAGCCTACGCATGACCGACATCAGCCGCCGCTATCCCGATCCCTCCATTCGCGTGCTCGATCCGCGCTTCAAATCGCTGATTCTTGCGTCCGCTTCCGTCGAGTGTCTGTATCAGGGCGCGCGCTGGTCGGAAGGGCCGGTCTGGTTCGGCGACGGCCGTTATCTGCTGTGGAGCGACATTCCCAACGACCGTATCCTGCGCTGGGACGAAACCAGCGGCGCGGTGACCACGTTCCGCCAGTCGTCAAACAATGCGAACGGCCATACGCGCGACCGCCAGGGCCGCCTCGTGACCTGCGAGCACCTGACGCGGCGTGTCACGCGCACCGAGTATGACGGCTCGATTACCGTGCTCGCCGACCGTTATCGCGGCAAGCGCTTCAACTCGCCGAATGACGTGATCGTGAAGTCGGACGGTTCGATCTGGTTCAGCGATCCGACCTTCGGCATCGACAGCTTTTATGAGGGCGAGCGGCAGGAGTCAGAACTGCCCGCGTGTGTGTATCGCATCGACGGCCAATCCGGCGAAGTGACGGTGGTCGCCGACGACGTGCTGGGCCCGAACGGTCTCGCCTTTTCGCCGGACGAGTCGGTGCTGTACATCGTCGAATCGCGTGGCGTGCCGCGCAAGCTTCGTGCGTTCGACGTCGACGTTAGCGGCGAGAGCGCTGTACTGTCGAACAACCGTGTGCTGATCGACGCCGGGCCGGGCACGCCGGACGGCTTTCGCGTCGACACGCATGGCAATCTCTGGTGCGGCTGGGGCATGGGCACGGACGAACTCGACGGCGTGCGCGTCTTTACGCCGCAAGGCGAGCCGATCGGCCATATCGCGTTGCCGGAACGCTGCGCGAACGTGTGCTTCGGCGGACGCCATCGCAACCGCTTGTTCATGGCGGCAAGCCACGGGTTGTATTCGCTGTATGTGAATACGCAGGGCGTCCAGGGCGGTTGAGTACGCGCCTCTGGATGCGCAGTGCCAGCGCGGCTTGCCTGACAACCTGTTGCTCAATCCGCATGCCGACTCCGGGTTTGCCCTTGGATAAAGCGCGCAAGCCATTGAGCCGCAACGATTGCCCGTCAAAACAGGCAGATTGGCCAGCAAGGCGCGGTGGCGACTATTTGCTTGACATCGGCAGTTCCGCTTCGCTATGTTCCATTGGTAGAGAGACACCGCCAGCAGCGCATCTGGTCGGCGGACTTCCATACCAAGAAGCGAGGAGACGCAATGACTGTTTCAGGCAGGTTGGCGCTCAGGCTGGTGTCCGTAAGTCTCGTGGCAAGCGCCGCATTGGCATCCGCGGCGCGCGCGGCCGATCAGGTAACGCTCAATATCGTCGACGTGGCCGGCGATCTTCAACTCACGCAGAAGGGCTTCGAGGCCTTCAAGGCGAAGTATCCGGATCTCGTCGCCAATCTCACGTTCACCAACGCGCCCGCGCCGCAGTTGCCCGGCAAGATCAAGGCGATGCAGGCCGCTGGCCGCTCCGATATCGATCTCGTTCTGACCGGCACCGACGCACTGGCCGCCGGCATCGAACAGAACCTCTGGATGAAGCTGTTGCCGGACAATGCGGCGGCTTTCCCCGGCGTGCTCGACAAATACGCGCCTGGTCCGCGCAAGATGCAGGACCTCGCACAAGGCTTCGGTCTCGAAGTCGCGTATATGCCGGCTGGTCCGTTGCTCGAATACAACCCCGCCAAGGTCAACGATCCGCCCAAAACGCCTGAGCAATTGCTGCAATGGTGCAAGGCGCATCCGGACAAGCTGATCTACGCCCGGCCGGCGAACTCCGGTCCGGGTCGCACGTTCCTGATGGGCTTGCCGTACGTGCTCGGCGACAAGGATCCACAGGATCCGATTCACGGCTGGGACAAGACGTGGGCCTTCCTCAAGCAGCTGAACGATTGCATTCCTTACTATCCGGGCGGCACGTCGGCAGTCATGAAAGAGCTTGGCGAGGGCACGCGCGACATGACCGTGACCGTTACCGGCTGGGACATCAATCCGCGTGCGCTCGGCATTGTGCCGGCGGAATTCCGGGTGCAGGCATTCGACAACATGACGTGGGTGAACGACGCGCACTATATGGTCATTCCGAAGGGCGTGCCGAAGGAAAAGCTCGACGTGCTCTACAAACTGATGAACTTCATGCTCGAACCGGCGCAGCAAGCCATGACCTATGACGACGGTTATTTCTACCCGGGGCCGGCGATCAAGGGCGTGAGCGTCGAGCAGGCGCCCGCGCACAGCCAGGACGTGCTGAAGAAATACGGTCGGCCGGAGTACGCAAAACTGCTGGCCGAGCGTCCGCATGTTTTGCCGCTCAATGCGGCGGCAATGGTCGCGGCTTTCAAGAAGTGGGACAGCGACGTCGGCGCACAGAAGACCAAGTAGTCGCTGAATGAGTCCGTGCACGCGTTCGTTCGGTCCGCCGAGATTCGCGTGCCATGCACGCAGAAAACCGCCATGTAGCTGCTGTCGCATCCGTTCTATTGGGCCGCCGCGACTCGAGGGTCAAACGTCAAGCGTCACGCGTATCAGGAAGCCGCCATGAAGCATCACTTTGAACAGTTGCGGCTCGCTTCGGTGAGCCGCAGTTTCACAAATGCGGAGGGCCAGGCGGTCGCGGCGTTGCAAGGTCTCAATCTGAATATCCAGCGTGGCGAGTTCATCGCGTTGCTCGGACCTTCGGGCTGCGGTAAATCGACGGCGCTCAATTGCATCGCCGGTTTGCAGCCGTTGAGCGGCGGCGGCATCTGGCTCGACGATAAGCGCATCGACGTGCTGCCGCCGGAAAAGCGCGGCTTCGGCATGGTGTTCCAGAACTACGCGCTGTTTCCGCATATGAGCGTGCTCGACAACGTCGGCTTCGGATTGAAGATGCGCGGCGTCGGCAAGAGCGAAACCATGCGCCGGGCGCGTGAAGCGTTGCAGCTCGTGCAACTTGTCGGGCATGAACGTAAGCTGCCCGGGCAGCTTTCGGGCGGTCAGCAGCAGCGCGTGGCGATTGCGCGGGCGATCGTGATCGAACCGCCGCTGATTCTGATGGACGAGCCGCTCTCGAATCTCGATACGAAACTGCGCATTGAAATGCGTGCCGAGATTCGCCGCATCCATAGCCAGCTCGAGCGCGCGACGCTCTACGTGACGCACGATCAGGACGAGGCGCTTTCCATGGCCGATCGCATCGTCGTGATGAAAGAGGGGGTGGTGCAGCAGGTCGGCACGCCCAAGGAGGTCTACACGCGGCCGCAGAATTTGCACGTCGCGCGTTTCATGGGCTATCGCAACGTGACTGAATTCACGCTCGAAGGCGCGCAAGGCGATGCGGTTGCGGTGAACGCGAACGGCGTGCGTCTGATTGGCACGCCGATGGCCGGTTTCAACAGCAAGCGCGTGAGCGTCGCCTTGCGTCCAGAGGATATGGAGCGTGCAGCACCTGGCGCGCAAAACGCCTTCGACGCGCTGGTGACAACCGTGGAATACGGCGGCCACGATTCCCTGCTGCGGGTGAAGACCGCGTTCGGCGACTTGTGGGCGCGCATTACTGGCGAATTCGAAGAGGGCGAACGCATCAGCCTGCACGTGCCGCCGTCACGCACGCTCGTCTATGACGCAGAGGCGGTATGAACACGCCCACGCTGTCGCCGCCACGGGTACCATTTGCGCCGCGCGACGCCAAAGCGTGGCTGGTCGCGCCGGCTTTGATCTTCATCGTCGCGTTGTTCATCTATCCGTTCGCGTACGGTTTGGTGCTGTCGTTCCGGCCGATGAACGGCGGCGGCCTGTGGGCCAACTATGTGACGTTCTTCACCGACACGTCGATGTGGCCGACCATTCTCGTCACGCTCAAGCTCGCTGTACCCGCAACGCTGATCAATGTCGGCGTGTCGGTTCCAGTGGCGTTCGCGCTGCGCCGCAATTCACCCTACCAGAAACTCGTCACGACGCTGCTGGTGATTCCCGTCACGCTCGGCACCGTGCTGATCGCCGACGGCATGCTCACGTACTTCGGCCCGAACGGCTGGTTTCCGCAGGCGTTGCAAGGTTTGCATCTCTACACCGACGAAGTGCGTTTGACGCACAACTTCTGGGGCGTGCTGATCTCGCTGATCGTGTCGGGTTTTCCGTTTGCGTTTCTGTTGACGCTGTCATACGTGACCGGCATCGATCCGACGCTCGCGAGCGCTGCGGCCACGCTCGGCGCGAGTCCGTGGCAGCAGTTTCGCCGCATCTACCTGCCGCTGCTGGTGCCCGGTCTAACGATGGCCGCGTGTTTATCGTTCGTGCAGGCGTTCTCGGTGTTTCCATCGGCGGTACTGCTGGGGGCGCCCGCAGGCCCGACGCGCGTGATGTCGATCGCCGCGGCCGAAGCCGCGTTCGAAAGCTATGACTATTCGCTTGCTTCCGCGATCGCCATGGTGATGGGTTTCGTGCAACTGGTGGTGGTCGCCGCCATGCTCGGCGCGCGCCGTTTCTTCTACAGCGGTCCGGTGACGGGAGGCAAAGGCTGATGGCTAGCGATCGCCACGCCGCGCATCCTTCGTGGTCCGCGTCCACATCGAACGAAAACAACGACGGCGCCCAGCAACCCAGCAAGCGCGTGAAGCAGCGCGCCAGTGTGCCGGGCCGCATCTGGCACGTGCTGGTGTGGGGCGCGATGGTGTTCTTCCTCGTCAACGTGGTGTTGCTGATTGCGACCGTGGCGGTGAATTCGGTGGCGACCCGCTGGTTCGGCACCTTGCTGCCGCAAGGCTTTACGCTGCATTGGTATGCGCAGGCGTGGAGCGATTTCCAGTTGGCGAGCGTGTTGTGGGTCACCGTCGAAGTGGTCGGTGCGGTGGTGGTGTTGTCGGTGCTGCTCGGCGTGCCCGCGGCGTATGCGCTCGCCCGCGTGCAGTTTCCCGGCAAGCGCATGGCGATGCTGATTTTCCTGCTGCCCCTGATGGTGCCGCCCGTGACGTATGGCATTCCGATGGCGACCGTGATGTACAAGGTCGGCCTCGCGGGCACGCTGGGCGGCGTAATTCTCGCGAATCTCGTCCCGGCGCTGCCGTTCGTGATCCTGGTGATGACGCCGTTCATCGAGCAGATCGATCCCAATCTCGAAGCGGCGGCGCGCATTTTCGGCGCGAACACGTTCCGCTATTTCCGCTACGTGCTGCTGCCCCTACTGGTGCCCGGCATGTTGGCCGCGGGGCTGCTCGTGCTGGTGCGGACCATCGGCATGTTCGAACTGACATTCTTTACGGCGGGGCCCGCGACGCAAACGCTCGTGGTCGCCTTGTACTACGCGGTATTTTCAACCGGCGTGCGCGCACCGCAATCGATCGATGCGATGGCGATGATCTACATGGCGATCACGCTGATCTGGGTGCTGATCGCGCTGCAATTCGTCAGCCCGACGCAGATCGTGTCGCGGGTGAAGGAGCAGAAGCGCTGAGGCGCTGAGTCACTGAGGCGCGCCCCGAAGGAAGTCCCCCGCCCGTAGGAAGTCCCCCGCCCCGAAAGAAGTCCCCCGCCCCGAAGGAAGTCCCCGCCCCGAAGGAAGTCCCCGCCCCGAAGGAAGTCCCCGCCCCGAAAAAAGTCCCCTTGGGGGATCGAGGGATCGGGGGGCGCCAAAAAAAGCATCGTGGAGCAGACGTTGACGACGAGAAAGAAACCTGAAGAACTGCGCAGCCACCGCTGGTACGGCCTGAACGATTTGCGCTCGTTCGGCCATCGCTCGCGCACCGCGCGGCGGCGCGCACACGGATGCAGTCGGCGAGCCGGAGATTCACTGAGCTGCCAAGGGCTCAATATCAATACCCCACGCGATACACCCGGCCCGTTTGCGCGCCTTCCACACTGCGCAAGTAGGCCTGCGCCGCGCGTTCGGCCGTCACCGGCTCGAAGCCGCGGAAGTAGGGCGCATAGGCGTCGAGCGCTTCGGTCAGTACCGTCGGGCTTACCACGTTGATCCGGATGCCGCGCGGCAATTCGATCGCGGCGCCGCGCACGAAGCCTTCCAGGGCCAGATTGACGGTGGTTGCGTTAGCGCCTTCGCGGATCGGTTCGTCGCCGACAATACCGCTCGTCAGCGTGAACGAGCCGCCGTCGTTCACGTAGCGCTGGGCGCCCAGCACCACATTGATCTGACCCATCAGCTTGTCGCGCAGGCCGACCCAGAACTGCTCGACGCTCATCTCCGGTAGTGGGCCGAAATGCAGCTTGCCGGTGGTGGTGACGACGCCGTCGACCTTGCCGATCTCGCTAAAGAGCCGCTCGATGCTGGCCGGGTCGGTACTGTCGACGCGATACTGGCCGCGCGTCGCGCCCACTTCGATGACTTCATGGCGCGCTTTCAATGCTGCGCTCACTGCTTGGCCGACCGTGCCGGTTGCGCCGATCACGACGATCTTTTTCATCTGCCGCTCCGTTTAGTTTTGAATATGCAGTTGATTGTCTCCGCGTTCGGCGGGCGGAAATAGCTTGTTCGGCTTGCAGGTCCTGCAACCCCGAGTTTCTAATCCGTGCCGAAACGCGCACCGTCATTCAAACGGAGCGCGCTTTGGAATTGCCTGATTAATCGGTGCAAGCGGCGTCATTCAAACGAATACCCGCAACGCGATTACTTATTTCGCCCGATGTAATTCGATCACGCGAGTGGGCCGAAAATGATTAAGGGCGTAGTGAATGCGGCCGCGTTCGCGACGGCTGCGGATCGGACGCGGGTCGTCGAACAGATCGTCCGCTGACTCGGCGCCTTGCGGCTCGACCATGCCTTTGTCGATGACCGTGTAGCCCGGTTCGAGCGCCAGCAGCAGATGATTGCCGCCAACCCGGCTGTCGAAGCCGGCCATGCCGTCTTGCGCCTCGGGCACGCTGTTGACGAGGGTCGCGTTGCTCGTCGTGATTTCGTCGGGCGAGATCGGGCTGTGGCCGGCGATGCGGGCGGCTTCGAGATTTTTGCCGTCAGTGTCGACCGTGCTGTCATGGGTGCGGTCGTTATGCAGTTCGGTCGTGCACGGGCCGATGGTGCGCGGCTGTTTGCCGGCGTCTGCCGGCTTGTTGATATCGCTGTTCATCATGCATTCTCCGTTGAAGATGACATGGTTGAAGTGCAACAAAACCCGTTCCGCCTTGCGCCACGTCTTTGTGCGTGTGAGTTTGAACTGCGCGCGGCGCCTCAGTTGCCTCGTGGCTATGCGCAGTGATGTATGCGGGCGTTTCACCCGGCGATTGCGTCCCTGGATTCCTTTCGTTTTTTTTAATGGACGCCTATTTTCTACAGAGTATGATCTTACTCCGACAAGTGGAGCGCGGTTAAATTGGCGACATGCGTTGACGACATGTGCCCGGTTGTTTTTACATGGCCGACAACGAATAGACGCGCGCTACTCAGAACATCTTACGGGGCCGTCAGGGCGGGTGACACATGCACTTCGATGCTGCATTCACACATCGCGGCTATTTGCTGAATTGTGCGCCGGCGCGCGCGGGCGATGGTACTTGGCAACCTTATGTGGTCATCTCCCGCTCGAGCGACGGCGAACTGGTCGCCAACCGGTTTTTCCCCACTGACTTGCGCTTCCCTGACGAAGCCACCGCTATCGCGCACGCCCGCGACTGGGCGGTGCGCTGGATCGATGCGAGCAGCGTGACCATCTGAAGCACCGGGCACCGGGCATCGGGCACGCGTGGCCCAGCATACCGGGCAGCCGCGGTGCGCTGCGCGAGCGGCTGTAAAACGCGGTAATCTCTTGGGACAATCACTCTGAACCGTGCCTTGCGCACGGCGCCGTTCTTTTATGCCTAACGTGCCTTCCCCCAACTGGGGTCTCGAACAGATCGTCGCGGACTTGCGCGCGTCGCGTGAAAAATTGCATCGCACGCGGCATCCGCTCGGTATTCGCGAGCTGCCATCGCGCGAAGCGGTGATCGCCATTGTCACTGGCTTGCGCGCGGCGTTGTTTCCCACGCACTACGGCGCCCCCGATCTCACTGACGAAACGGTCGACTACTACGTCGGCCACACGCTCGAAAGCACGTTGCGATTGCTCGCCGAACAGATACGGCGCGCCTTGCGCTTTCTGCCCGAGTTCGGGGAAACGCCCGATGCGGATCTGAAGGCGCGCGCGTTCAACGTTGCGCGAGAGTTCGGCACGCAGTTGCCCGGCATTCGCGCGTTGCTGGTCAGCGATATTCAGGCTGCTTTCACCGGCGACCCGGCCGCCCAGCACATCACTGAAATTCTGCTTTGTTATCCGGGCGTGTGGGCGATGACGCACCATCGTCTTGCGCACGCGCTGCATCGCCTCGGCGTGCCCTTGCTCGCGCGCTTCATCAACGAGATCGCGCACTCCGCGACCGGCATCGACATTCACCCGGGCGCGACCATTGGCCCAAGTTTCTTTATCGACCACGGCACGGGCGTAGTGATCGGCGAGACCGCGATCATCGGCGAACGCGTGCGCGTCTACCAGGCTGTGACGCTTGGCGCGAAGAGCTTCGCTGCGGACCTTGACGGCACGTTGGTCAAGGGCAACGCGCGGCATCCGATCGTTGAAGACGACGTCGTGATTTATGCCGGCGCGACGATTCTCGGCCGCGTGACCATCGGGCGTGGCTCGGTGATTGGCGGCAACGTGTGGCTTACGCATAGCGTGCCGCCGGGCAGCAGCGTGTCGCAAGGCAAGATCCGCGAGGGTGGGCGCACGGGCACGGACGAGGAGGGTGGTTGACGAGCGGGCTGGCTCGCGCGTCATCTCGTGCTTTGCCGCACGGCTTTCTCGTTAGCGGTTAAGGGGAGAGCCCATGGTGCGCGGCCGTGTTCACGTGCCTCGCTGCGCAATTGCCGGCGTCGAAGCGACGGTGGCAAAGAAAGTAAGTGTGCCTGCCCCGCACGGGGGGCGAACGCTAATAAACCGATAACATAATTAATACAAAATTCGAATAAAGCAATGCAATAAAAAGCCCAAATGCAAATCAAATAAGAAAAAAAGAAAACGAAGGCAAAAAACCGCGCCAAACCGATCCCAGGCAGGGGAAATCACATTCCTCCACACAACGCCAAAAAAGTCCAAACCCCAATCCCCTCATTGAAAAACGCAAAAAACAACACATTTTTCCACGTAACCGCAAAAATAGAAATTTGAATACCGCCGAAAAAACGAATAAAAACGATTTCGGCTATAGTCGCCATTTTCCAGCCGCTAGCCGGGCAAAAAAGAGCCCCAATAAGCCCGCCACCAGGAGTAAAGAAATTGAACGCCCGCGAACCTGCATTCATCTCCGCTTCGCGCAGCGCACGCCTGCGCCAGATGCTCGTCAGCAACGAACTCGAATTCATGATGGAGGCCCACAACGGGCTCTCCGCCCGTATCGTCCGCGAAGCCGGCTTCAAAGCGATCTGGGGTTCGGGCCTCGCGATCTCCGCCCAATTCGGCGTGCGCGACAACAACGAAGCCAGCTGGACGCAAGTCGTCGATACCCTCGAATTCATGGCCGACGCCAGCGATTTGCCCATTCTCCTCGATGGCGATACCGGCTACGGTAACTTCAACAACGTGCGCCGTCTCGTGCGCAAACTCGAACAACGCGGCATCGCCGGCGTCTGTATCGAAGACAAACAATTCCCGAAAACGAATAGCTTCATTAACGGCGAAGCCCAGCCGCTTGCCGATATGGACGAGTTCTGCGGCAAAATCAAAGCCGGTAAAGACTCGCAGTCGGATGAACACTTCTCGATCGTCGCCCGCGTCGAAGCACTCATCGCCGGCTGGGGCATGGACGAAGCGCTGCGCCGCGCGGAAGCCTATCGGCAAGCCGGCGCCGATGCGATCCTGATTCACAGCAAGCTCTCGCGTCCCGATGAAATTCTCGAGTTCGCGCGCGAATGGGCCGGCCGCGCGCCGCTCGTCATCGTGCCGACCAAGTACTACAGCACGCCCACCGAAGTGTTCCGCGAGGCTGGCATCAGCACGGTCATCTGGGCGAATCATCTGATCCGCGCAGCGACCTCGGCCATGCAGGCCGTTGCCAAGGAAATTCATTCGAGCGAGACGCTTGTCAACGTCGAAGACAGCATCGCCGCAGTCAACGAAATCTTCCGTCTGCAAGACGCCGACGAATACTCGGAAGCCGAAGACCGCTATCTGTCGAGCGGACGCGCGGCCGGTGCGGCCGTCGTGCTCGCGGCAGGCCGCGGCAAGGGGCTCGAAGCCGTCACCGAAGATCGTCCGAAAGTCATGCTGCCGATCGCGGGCAAGCCGCTCTTGCGCTGGCTCGTCGATGCATTCAAGAAGCAGAGTGTCAATGACATCACCGTGGTCGGCGGTTATCGCGCCGATGCGATCGATACTGCCGGTATCAAGCTGGTCGTCAATGAACGTCACGCACAAACTGGCGAGCTGGCGTCGCTCGTCTGCGCAGTCGATAAACTCGCAGGCGACACCGTCATCTCGTACGGCGATCTGCTGTTCCGCAGCTACATCTTGCGCGATCTGGTCGAGAGCGAAGCCGCGTTCAGCGTGGTGGTCGATTCGTCGCTGACCGATGCGGAAAACGCCAGCGTGCGCGACTTCGCATGGTGCTCGGCGGGCGACGATCGCGGTCTGTTCGGCAACAAGGTCACGCTGCGTCACGTGTCGAGCGGGCAGGAGGCAACGTCCGCCATCGCTTCGCAAACGCCGCATGGCCGCTGGGTCGGTCTGCTGAATGTGCGCGGCGAGGGGCGTGAGCGTCTGCGAGCGGTACTCGGCAAACTGCAGGCGCGCCCGGATTTCGATTCGCTCGATATGCCCGCGCTGCTGAATGCGCTGATCGAAGCGGGTGAAGCGATCGAAGTGCAATACGTGCACGGCCACTGGCGCGGGGTGAACGATCTGGACGACTTCCGTCGTGCCGGCGATTTCGCACATGCGCAGGCGCCGTTCGCGGCAGCGGTCGGCAACCAGATGGGGACAACCAGCGGGGCCGCGCAATGATCGAGGCAGCACAGTTCGTCGAAGCGGCGCGCGAACGCGGCTTTGACTGGTATGCAGGCGTGCCGTGCTCGTATCTGACGCCGTTCATCAACTACGTCTTGCAGGATGAGTCGCTGCATTACGTCTCGGCCGCCAATGAAGGCGATGCGGTTGCGTTGATCGCGGGCGTTACGCTCGGCGCGCAGAACGGCCGGCGCGGCGTCACGATGATGCAGAACTCCGGCCTCGGCAATGCGGTGAGCCCGTTGACCTCCCTTACGTGGACCTTCCGTCTGCCGCAATTGCTGATCGTGACGTGGCGCGGGCAACCCGGCGTCGCGGACGAACCGCAGCACGCGCTGATGGGCCCGGTCACGCCCGCGATGCTCGACACCATGGAGATTCCGTGGGAGACCTTCCCGACCGAAGCCGACGCGATCGGTCCGGCGTTGGATCGCGCCATCACCTATATGGATGAAACCGGCCGTCCGTACGCGCTCGTGATGCAAAAGGGCAGCGTGGCGCCGTACGAATTGAAAGAGGGCCACGCTGGTGCCCGCCGTGTGCCGGTGGCGCCGCGTGCGCAATTCAGGAACGTCGCGGCGAATGAATTGGCTTCACGTCACGATGCGCTGCAGAAAGTCATCGCGCACACGCCGGTCGAATCGACGGTGGTGCTCGCGTCGACCGGTTTTTGCGGCCGCGAACTCTATGCCATCGACGACCGTCCCAACCAGTTGTACATGGTCGGCTCGATGGGTTGCGTGACGCCGTTCGCGTTGGGTCTCGCGCTCGCACGTCCTGACCTCCACGTGGTCGCGCTCGACGGCGACGGCGCCGCGCTGATGCGCATGGGCGCATTCGCGACGCTCGGTGCGTACGGTCCGTCGAATCTCACGCACGTGTTGCTCGATAACGGCGCGCACGACTCGACCGGCGGTCAGGCGACGGTGTCGTCGCAAGTATCGTTTGCGGGTGTCGCCGCGGCTTGCGGTTACGCGTCGGCGGTTGAAAGCGACGACGTCAATGTGATCGATGAGCTGTTCGATACAGCGCCGTCGCCCCACGGCCCGCGCTTCGCGCGACTGGCGATTCGCCGCGGCACGCCCGATGGCCTGCCGCGTCCCACTATCACCCCGCCCGATGTGAAGGCGCGCCTGATGCGCCACATCGGCGCCGCTTAAGGAGTGTGCTCATGCTGCTGCTCAATCCCGGCCCGGTGACGCTCACCGAACGCGTCCGCAACAGCCTGTTGCAAACGGATCTGTGCCACCGCGAAAGCGAATTTTTCGACTTGCAGGAAGAGGCGCGCACACGTCTGGTCGATCTGTACGGGCTCGACGCAAACGAATGGCAAGCGGTCCTGATGACCGGTTCCGGCACGGCTGCTGTCGAAAGCATGACCGCCGCGCTGGTGCCGCAAAACGGCAAGCTGCTGGTCGTGGAAAACGGCGTGTACGGCGAGCGTATTTCGCAGATCGCCACGCAATACGGCATCGCGCATGAGTCGCTGAAACACGACTGGATGGTGGCGCCGGATCTCGCGAAGATCGCCGAACACCTCGACGCGGACAAAGCGTTCACTCACGTCGCGGTGATTCATCACGAAACGACCACCGGCCGTCTGAACGATCTGCAGGCGCTCGGCGCACTGTGCCGCGAACGCGGCCTGCGTCTGCTGGTGGATAGCGTCAGCAGCTTCGGCGCGGAATCGATCGATTTCGCCGATGCCAGTCTCGACGCCGTCGCGGCGACCGCGAACAAGTGTCTGCATGGCGTGCCCGGCGCGTCGTTCGTGCTGGCGCGGCGCGCGGCGCTCGCGCAGGCGGCGAGCCGCACGTACTACCTGGACCTCGGGCGCCTCGCACGCTTGCAGGACCAGCGCAATACGCCATTCACGCCGTCGGTTCATGCGTACTACGCACTGGTCGAAGCGCTGCGCGAACTCGCCGACGAAGGTGGCTGGCGGGCGCGCCACGCGCGTTACGCTGCGCTCGCCGAGCAGGCGCGCGCGGGCCTCGCTGAGCGGGGCATCGGCAGTGTGTTGCCGCCGGAGCAATCGTCGGTGGTGCTGCGCGCGTATCGTTTGCCGGACGGCGTGTCGTATCCGCAGCTGCACGATGCGTTGAAGGCACGCGGCTTCGTCATCTATGCCGGTCAAGGCGGCTTGTCGGCCGAACTGTTCCGCATCTCGACGATGGGCAACATTCACGCGGCCGACATCGACCGTCTCCTGCAAGGCTTTTCCGCGCTGACACGCTAAGGCGCGCGTTTACACGTGGGTCCGGTAACAAGCCGGTACCAAGCCGGTACCAAGCGCAGGGCGGCATCACACTGGGTCCTTGTCCGGCGGTCCATCGGGCCGCTGCGGCTCCTCGGTGTGATGACCCGGCGACGGCGGCACGAGCGGATCGGCTTCCGGGTCCCGGTTCGGATCGGCGTTCGGATCGGGAATCGGGCTGGTATGCATGTCGTAGCTCATTGCATCACCTCTTTGAGTTGGGAAGAGGGCCGAAAGCGGGCCGAAAGCGGGCCGAAAAGCGGGCCGAGGAGCGGGCCGAGGAGCGGGCGGTGCGCCCGGTCGAATGCGCATAAACGCCGACCGTTTCCTTCTAGCGTAGGCGATCCGGCACGCCGCGCACCCTTACTTTTTTCCGCGGCGGCCCACGCTCAATTGCCAGTAGCGTTCGGCGGCGAAAACGTCGTCGTAGTGGTCCGCGCCGAAAGCGCGCAACTGGCTTTCGTAGGCGTTGACCGCTTCACGTTTGAGCTGGGTTCGGCGCGCGAGATCAATCGTATGGCTCGCGCTCGGACAAGCTGGCGTGGCGACGATGCCGCGTTGCGCGAGGTCGGCGAGGCGCGCCTGCACGACACCGGGTGTGCAGCGGTGAATCGCGTCTTCATAGGCGAACCACGTGAGATGTGACAGACGCGGCAGGATTTCGCAGCAGGCTTCGAACACCCGCACGTGATCCTCGTGATGCAGGCCGAGCGGCATGAGCAACGTATTCGCGGTCGAGCGGTAGATGGTCTCTTCAAGCGCCGCCGCCAATCTGGCGATCGACGGCGAGTCCATGTATTGGTCGTCGCGAAACGGCATGCGTAGCGGAATCGCGTCGAGCACCTCGAGCGCGAGGTCGTCTTCGCGCGTGCGCGCGTGGATGGCCTGACGGGCGCTCGTGAAACCCGACTTTTCATCCCATTCGGTATGCATCTCCTGCTCGGGCGGTGCGGCGAACACCGTGCAGACCGCGGCGTCTGGATGGGCGGCGAGTAAGGCGCCGCAACTGAAGACGGCGTCGTCGAAATGGGGCGAGACGATGAAAAGGCGTGGGCTGGTTTCGCTCATGGGACGTGTGATGGTTTCGAAACGCGCGGGCCGCACTCGACGCGCCAATATAGCGCGCGACAAACTTGCTGGATGGGCGGCGTCACATCAGCTTAGGCGGAATCGGCGCGGCTTGCGTAACCGTTGTGATCGACGCAAGACACGTGCCCGGGCTGCCGCGATGCTGCGGGGCATCCCGTAAAGACTCACCGTCCGGCGTTCTGCGGCTCCCGAACCTGCTCACCCTCTGCCGACGGCCCGACGGGCGCATGTATGAACGAGCAAGTGGAGGTGGCGGCGACGCTGCTCTGAGCACAGGGCGCGCGCGCCTCGAGCGAGAAAGCTACGCGCCGCCGGCAGCCAGCGCTGCTGCGCGGCTGAACGCCGCCGCAATGGTCGCGACAATGTCGTCGCGCAACCTGGTGTCGGCCGTTCCTAGCGCATAGGACGGATGCCATGCCGGCACGATCAGGCGGCCGTCGTGGGCGATGGTTTGACCGAGGTATTCGGACAGATTGACGTGCGCGCCGGTCAGCGCTCTCAGCGCGGTTGCTCCCAGTGTGACGACCACGCGTGGCCCAATCTGCGTCAGTTCTTTTTCCAGCCAGTACTGGCAAGCCTCGACTTCGCGCCGCGCGGGCGTGCGGTGAATGCGCTGCTGGTCGAGCGTTTCCCATTTGTAATGCTTGACGGCATAAGTCAGATACAGCGCCCCCCGCTCCAGTCCTGCGCGCGCAAGCGCAACATCCAGCAGTTGACCGGCCGGCCCGGTGAACGGCTCGCCATGCTGGTTCTCGTACTCGCCCGGCTGTTCGCCGACCACCATGATCGCCGCATGTGCGGGCCCCGCGCCCGCAACCGCCTGTTTCGCATTGCGCCATAACGCGCAGCGCCGGCAGGTGGCGAGCGGGCCGGTGGGCTCCAGCAAGGGTGGCGTTATCGCCGAATACTCGACCGGTGGCGCGGCGGGAACGGTGACGGTCGCGCTTTGCGCACCGAGACGGCTGCGCTCGCGCGCGAGGCGTGCGGGCAGCGGCGGACCCGCGGGCGGCATTCTCCAGTAGCGCAGCGGCACGGGAGACGGCTCGCCATTGAAAGCGCTGGCGTAATACGCGAGCCAGAGCGCCTCCGTGGGCGTGCTGGTAATGGCTTCACCGGTCATGGCGCTTGCCGGTAAAGCGTGCGTGGCTTGCTCGTGATCCTCCGTTGCCGGCCGGCCAATACGCAGCAGCATGCCGTTCCAGAACACCGCGCCGTGCGGCGTGGCCAGCATCCACGTGGAGTCGCCCATGCGAGCGGCGAACCGCGCTGCGGCGCGCGCCAGCAGGTCATGATGCGGCTCGTACCAGCCGACGAATTCAGGTGGCCCCATCGACGGATCACGCCGTCTGAACAGCGTGAGTGTCAGCAGATCCTCGGTTTCGTGCTCGATAGCCCGGATGCGTTGATCCAGCAGCGAGCCGTCTGGATCGTTCAGATCGAGGACGTTGCGCTCGCCGCGCGTCCAGCGCCATAGGACGCGGTATAACAGCGCCCAGCGGTCCGGCGCGCGGAAGCACGCGGCCGTTTTCAGCCAGGAGAGCAGTTCGCGGGGAATTGCGGGAGCGGACAGGACTGGGGCAGGGCCGGTGGCGATTCCTGAGCCGGAGGCACCTGCAGTGGCGAACGCGGACTCAGCAGCCGGCATGCCTGGCGCTGCCGCTGCACCTTCAGACTCAAGCCATTCGATCTGCGACGGCTCGACACCTTGCCGCAGCAGCGCCCGCGCGGCGCGCCGCCATACGGCGAAAGACGGTTCGATCGGAATGCGTTTCATGCTGTCGCGCTAAAGCTAGACGTTGCGCAGATCGTCGGGCGTATCCACGTCCCGCAGAATCCCGGGGTCGTCGACGTCCAGCCGCATCACCCGCTGCGAAGTCAACAGCGCGCGCGCGCCGGTGTCGCCGTCGAGTGTCATCAGGGCGTCCCGATGCTCGACACCGAAGCCGACCGGATGGCCGCGCTGTCCCTGATAAAACGGCGCGACGATCGAAGCGCCGCCGTCGAGCGCACGCGCCACCGCTGCGATCGTCGTGGTGGCAATGCGGGGCATGTCGGCGAGCGCGACGATCCAGCCCTCGGCGTCATCGCTGGCTTCGATGCCGGCGGCGAGGCTCGCACCCATGCCGCGTTCGGCGTCCGGAGCGAACATGACGTCGCAGCCGGCGTCGTTCAGAAGGCGGGCGAGGGCGTCCGAGCCCGGCCGCACCACGGCCAGCACACGCGTAACGACTTGCAGCAGCCGGTGCGCGGCTTCGTGCGCGACCGGCGTGCCGTCGGGCATGAGCGCGAGTAGTTTGTTGTGTCGGCCGTCCGGATCGAAGCGAGAGCCGAAACCGGCGGCGAGTAACACGCCAGTGGCGAGCGAAGCGTAGGCCATTGACGGGCACCGGTAGAAAAGATGAGACCGATTGTGCGATGCAACGCGTCGGCAGGCAAGCGGCAATGCATGGGCTGTTATGTGCAGATCGCGCACGCGCACGCCGGTCGCGTGATACACCGCATTCGCGATCGCCGCCGGCACGGCGGTGATGCCGATCTCGCCGATCGAGCAAGGTCACGCGCGGGACGAGTAGTCCGCTCAATCAGGCGTCGGCCCAGCGGCGCAGCAGATTGTGATAAATGCCGGTGAGGCTGACCACGGTTGCGTCGTTCGAACCTTTTTCGGCGGCGAGGCGCTGCACGTCGTTGTCGAGTTGAAACAGCATGGCGCGTTCGCCGTCGTCGCGCACCATGCTCTGAATCCAGAAAAACGACGCAATCCGCACGCCACGCGTCACGGGGTTCACGTGATGCAGGCTCGAAGCGGGGTAGAGCACCATGTCGCCGGCCGGCAGCTTCGAGCGATGCACGCCGTAAGTGTCTTCGATGCAGAGTTCACCGCCGTCGTAGGACTCCGGCTCGGCGAGAAAGAGCGTGGCCGACAGATCGCTGCGGATGCGGAAGCCGGTGCCGCGCAACTGGCGGATCGCGTTGTCCACATGCGTGCCGAAACCGTCGCCGCCTGCATATCGGTTAAAGAGCGGTGGAAAGACTTTCAGCGGCAACGCAGCGGAAAAGAAACGCGGATTGCGCCCGAGCGCGTCCTGAATCGCATCGCCCACCGCGCGCGCGGCGGGGGAGCCTTCGGGCAATTGCTGATTGCGCTTGGCCTGCGCCGACTGCTCGCCGGAAGTCGCATTGCCGTCGATCCATTGGGCCGCGTCGAGGACTTCGCGGCATTGCGCGACCTGATGTTTGTTGAGCACGCCTTGCAGATGCAGCATCATGCGCGTGCCTCTTCATTGACGACTTCAGCCAGTGCACGAAATGCACCAACCGGCGAAGCGGCCAGCCACGCCCGCATTTTCTCGACGAACGCCGCCGTTGCCGTCGCCGGCACGCGCCGCAACCACGCCAGCGCGGCTTCGATCTCGCCGCGCCCGGCCAGCAGCCGCGCATAGTTGAACTGGCCACGGAAGTCACCGCCGACCGCTGCGCGCCGGTAATAGTCGAGCGCGATGCTTGCATCGGCATCGACTGCCCAGCCGTCTTCGTAAAAGCTGCCAATGAAGTTGAGCGACTTCACGTGACCCATTTCGGCGGCGCGCCGGAACCACTGCAACGCCTGCGCACGATCGCATTCGACACCATTGCCGAGCGCCAACGCCGACGCATAGTTGTACATGCCCCAGTCGAGTCCCGCCTGCGCCGCGAGCCGGTACCAGTAGACCGCCACGGGCGCGCACGCGGTGGTTCCCCAGCCGTGCTCGTAGCTTCGGCCCAGCATGTTCATCGCCATTGGATGATCCTGGCGGGCCGCGTGCCTGAACCACGTCAACGCTTCTTCGGCATTGCGCGCTACGCCGTGGCCGTCGAGCAGATACTGGCCGTACACGGCCTGCGCTTCGACGATGCCGTTATGCGCGGCGGCCGCCACCCACACGGCGGCTTTGGCGGGCGGCCCGGAGAGAATCGCGGCGAACTCGTCGTGCGACACGCTCGCCAGCGCCTTCAGCGTCACCTGTTCCATCATGCTGTGCTTAGTAGTGCGCGTTAAGCGTCAGGAAGGCGGAACGGCCGGCTGCGATCGACGCGTAGTGCGCCGGATACGCCTGGTCGTAATACGTCCGATTGAAGATGTTCTGCACGTTCAGTTGCAGATCGACCTTCTTGTTGATCCGGTATGTCGCCATGCCGTCGAAGCGCCAGTACGACGGCACTGCACGCAGGTTCGCCGTGTCGCCGTACACCTGCGACATGTAGAACGCGCCGCCGCCGATCGTGAACTTCGGCAGCACGTCGTAGTTGGTCCACAGGCTGATGCTGTTCTTCGGCGTATTCGGGAACTGGTGGCCGTTATCCGAGGTGGTCTTGCCGTTGTCGCGCAACTGGCTCTTCATGTACGTGTAGCCGCCGAACAGCTGCCACTTGTTCGTCAACTGACCGGCCACGCCGAATTCGAAACCTTGCACGCGCTTGTTGCCGGCCATCGCGTATTCGTTGTTCGGCAGCGTGACGCGGGCGTTGGTCGTATCGATCTGGAACAGCGCGCCCGTCAGCGAGAGATGGTTGTTCAGCACATTCCACTTGGTGCCGAGTTCGACGCTGCGGTTCTTTTCCGGGGCGAGTTGATCCGCATTCGCACCGACACCGTTGCGGCCCGGCGTCAGCGATTGCGTTTCGCTGCCCTGGCCGAGCTGGGCGCCGGCCGGCGTCGACGAGGTCGCGATCGACGCATACACGCTGCCGTTGGAAGCCGGTTTGAAGACGAGGCCGAACTGGTAGTTGAAGAGCGTGTCGTCGCGCGAGGTGCGCTTGCCGCCGCTGGCCACCGTGTTGCGGAAATCGGTCGAGTAATCGTCGACGCGCAAGCCGATGTTGGCCTGCCAGCGTTTGGCGAGTTCGATCGTATCGAACGCATACAGCGATTTCGTGGTGGTGCGCTGCTCGCTCGGGTCGTTCGCCTGGCTTACCGAACCGGACCACGGGTCGTTCGGATTCGGCGACCACAGGCTCGTGCAGTTGTAGCCCGACGCCGCGCCGATGCCCTTGGTCTTGCAGATCGCACCGGTGGCCGCAGCCACGGCGTACGAGTCGTTCACGCTGGTTTCGCGCGACAGTTCGAGGCCGGTGGTGAAGCTGTGCTTCAGGAAGCCGGTCCTGAACTCGCCGAACAGTTCGGTCTGGTTCGCGAGGCTGTAGACGTCGCTGGCACGCGTATTCGCGCGGCGCCAGACCATGCCGTTCACGACGTTGCCCTGGCTGTCGTCCGGCTGCGTCCAGATGTAGTCCTGGGTGGACTTCGTATAACGCGTGGTGTTGCGGATCGTCAGATTGCTGTTGATGTCGTGCTCGATGCGCACCGTGCCGACGTCCGAGGTCGTCTTGCGGAAATCGCGGTCGATCAGGCCGTAAAAGTTGTGGCGGTCCACCTTGGCCGGATAGATCGTGTCGACGTTGGCCGGCTTGTTGGCGGTCGTGTAGAAGTACGGAATACCGCTGTCGGGCAGGTCGTCGGTCGAGAGATGGTAGTAGCTCGCCGTGACGCGGGTCGGCGTGCCGAGACCGTAGGTGAACGACGGCGCGATGCCCCAGCGCTCGTTGTTGACCGCGTCGCGGCCGGCCACGTCGTTGTTGTGGCTTATCACGTTCAGGCGGAAGGCCGCGTGATCGGCCATTTGCCAGTTGCCGTCCGCGGTGAAGCGGCGGTAGCGGTCGGTGCCGAGGCCCGCGCTGCCGTCGGCGGAATTGCCCAGATGCGGCGTCTTGGTGATCAGGTTGATGCTGCCGCCCGCGCCGCCGCGGCCACCGTAGGCGCCGTCCGAACCCTTGGTCACTTCCACGCTTTCGATATTGAACACTTCACGGGTGGTCGCACCGATGTCGCGCATGCCGTCGACGAAGGTGCTGCCCTGAGCGTCGTAGCCGCGAATGAACGGCCGGTCGCCGAGGGGATTGCCGCCTTCGCCAGCGCCGAATGTGATGCCCGGCACCGTGCGCAGCGCTTCGGTCAGCGTCGAGGCGCCCGTGCTCCTGATCAACTCCTGCGGAATCACGGTCACCGACTTCGGGGTGTCGACCAGTGGCGCGGTGAATTTGACCGATGCCGAGTGGTCGGTCTTGAAGCCGTCGTCCGCCTGGCCTTGCACGGCGATCGGCGCGAACTGGCTTTCCTTGTCGGGCGGCGCCGTGCCGGCCGCAACCTGCGCGAGAGCGGGACCTGCCGCCAACATGCCGCACAGCGTCGTGCTGATCTTGCCGAGCCTCGGTTCGTCGGACCGCAACTTCATTTTTATCCTCGTCGTTGAGTGCTGGTAGCCGAGCGGGCTGCGCATCCCTTACCCGGGTATTCCATGTTTATTACAAAAAGGTTTCGGCATGCATTCTATGCAATCCGCTTGTAATTGAGAAGCGTTCTCATTAAAAAATCTCAGTGCGTGGAATTGAATGTGAAAGCCGCCGCGTGGAATTGGCGGGGTAATCGACGAGGATGGGTAAAAAAGGCGGGGGTTTGGCGACTACCGAGGCGTAGCGGTGACTTTGCGTCTGTCGCGCGAGTGGTTTTTGCAGTGCGTGATGGGCCGCTTCTGATCGAAGGGCAGCCCGTGCCTCGCTAGGTTTCTCGCTGTGCCGCCAGCTCGGCCAGCGTCTCCCGCAGCCACTATCTCGCGCTGGTTTCGCTGGTGGCGTCGGGGCAGATCCTTATCGAGGCCGTTGCGTTGAAGTCGTATCCGTTTGCTGAACTGGAGGCGGCCATCGACGCTGCCGGCCGTATGCCGGGTCTGCAATGCACGGTCGTGGAGGGCCAGTCCCGCGAGACGTGGGGTCGAGCACGACGCAAGGCACTATCAGTCGGGAGCCCGCTCCGGATGGCGAAGGCGCGAATGATTGCGACCGTAGATCCCATAGATGACGAGCCCGATCACCAGCCAGACGAACAGCCGTAGCCATGTGACGAGCGGCAGCCCGGCCATCAGCAGCAGGCAAAACAGAATCCCGAGGATCGGGATCACCGGCACGCCCGGCGCGCGGAACGGCCTCGCGGCGTCTGCGTCGCTGCTGCGTAGATAGATCACGGCGCCGCAGACGAGAATGAACGCGAACAGGGTGCCGATGCTGACCATCTCGCCCAACACGTTGATCGGCGTAAACGCCGCCACAACCGCGACGATGGCGCCGATCATGATCTGGCTCAGATAAGGCGTGTGCAGACGCGAATGAACTTCCGCGAACAGGTGCGGCAGGAGGCCGTCCTGCGACATCGTGAAGAAGATGCGGCTCTGGCCATACAGCAGCACGAGTATCACGGTCGTCAAGCCGGTCAGCGCGCCGATCTTGATGAGCACGGAAAACCAGGTGACGCCGATCACATCGACACCTTTCGCGATCGGATCCGGGACGTTGAGCTCGGCATACGGAACGAGTCCGGTCAGCACGCCGGCGACCGCAATATAGAGCACCGTGCAGATCACCAGCGAGCCCAGAATGCCGATCGGCATATCGATCTGCGGCTTGCGTGCCTCCTGGGCCGCGGTGGACACCGCATCGAAGCCGATGAAAGCGAAGAAGACGACGGCCGATCCGCGGAGAATGCCGCTTGCGCCGAAGTTGCCGAATTCGCCGGTATTCTGCGGAATGAACGGATGCCAGTTGGCCGGATGGACAAAGAAGGCGCCGATGACGATGAACGCCAACACCACAGTCAGTTTGATCGCCACCATGATGTTATTGAGCCGCGCCGACTCCTTGGTGCCGAGCACGAGCATGATGGTCAGCACGGCGATAATGAAGACCGCCGGCAAATTGACGATACCGGCTACCGTGCTGCCATCGGCGAGCGTCACCGTGGTGCCGGGCGCAGCCGCCATGGTGGGCGGAATGTTAATCCCGACATTGTGCAGCAGGCTCACGATGTAGCCTGACCAGCCGACCGCAACGGTTGCCGCGCCCATCGCATACTCGAGGATCAGATCCCAGCCGATGACCCACGCGAATAATTCGCCGAGCGTGGCATACGTGTAGGTATAACTGCTGCCGCAGACCGGCAGCATGGCAGCCAGTTCGGAGTAGCAGAGTCCGACAAAGGCGCAGGCAATCCCGCCAAGGACAAACGAAAGAATGATGCTCGGCCCCGCATAATGGGCTGCGGCCGTGCCGGTCAGAACAAAGATGCCGGCGCCGATGATCGCGCCGATACCCATCGCCGTAATGCTGAGCGCGCCCAGCGACTTCGACAGGTGGCGTTCACCGCCCTCCGCGCTGGCAACAATATCCGCGACGGATTTGCGCGCCATATAACCCGTGTCAGCCATGATGAGTCGTCCTGTTCGTATGTGGGTGAATCCGAGATCGAATCGATTCGTGACGCACTGCAATAAGCGACTTCTTTAAAGGCGACCGACACTATTGATGTTGCGGTTGAGGAGGGTACTGACGAATCCAGTCTAGTCTGGATTTAATCGCGTGTGTACTGAAGAGCGAGGTTGCGGTTGCCAAAACGGCCTTGCGGGTGCGCCGCAAGGCCGTCCTTCTGTCATCGAATCCTGATCAATCAATCGATGCCGTGAAACACCGCATCGTCCGGGCCGAGATAAACGGGCGGCCGCCACGCGGCGTCGCGCATCGAATGCTGGACCAGCTTTTCGACACCCAGCAGCACCGCGAAAATCGCCATCCGCACGGGAATGCCGTTATCGGTTTGGCGGAAAATCGCGAGGCGCGAATCGTGATTCAGGTCGATGCTCAGATCGTTCGCGCCCGGCCGGCTGTCGCGCGGCAGCGGGTGCATGATCAGCGTGTCGGGACCGCATACGCTGTCCATCAGCGCCTGATTGATCTGGAAATCCGGCGTATAGCCTTCGAACGATTCGTCGGTGAAGCGCTCTTTCTGGATGCGCGTGGCATACACCACGTCCGCGCCGCGCAGCCCGGAGGGCAGATCGTGGGTCTGCTCGATCACGTGGCCATTGCGCGAGATCTGCTCGATGATGTAGCTCGGCATTTCGAGCATGGGCGGCGAGATCAGCGTGAACTTGATGCCGCGATATAGCGCCAGCAGCTTGACCAGCGAATGCACCGTGCGGCCATATTTCAGGTCGCCGACGAGAGCGATATGCGCGCCGTCGACGATCTTATCCAGCCGCGAAAACTCGCGCTGGATCGTGTACAGGTCGAGCAGCGCCTGGCTCGGATGCTCACCCGGGCCGTCGCCGCCGTTGATCACCGGCACGTTGGTGGCGCGCGCGAATTCGGCCACCGAGCCTTGTTCCGGATGACGGATCACCAGCGCGTCCACATAGCCGCTCATCACGCGGCTGGTGTCGTAGATCGACTCGCCCTTTGCCATCGACGAAAACGTGAAGCCGGTGGTGTCGCACACCGAGCCGCCGAGCCGGCAGAATGCCGCGCCGAAGCTCACGCGGGTACGCGTGCTGGCTTCGAAAAACAGGTTGCCGAGCACCGCGCCTTCGAGGACGCGGGAGATTTTCCGGCGCCGCGCGATCGGCTGCATGATGTCGGCGACGCGAAACAGCGCCTCGACCGAGTCGCGCGAGAACTGATCGACCGACAGCAGTTGCGGCTTGCCCTCGAACAGCATCTGGCTTGCCAATGACTGTGAATCTACGCTTTGCGTATATTTTTCACCTGGCTCGCCATGCACGACGATTTCCGATACGAAACGCTCCACGATCTCCGGCATGGCCCGCGATTCCTGCGAATCGTCCGGCAGCAGCCAGGTGTCGAGCGCGCGGCGCGACACGCCGATGCGGCTCGCGAACGTGTCGCGGGTCATGTTCAGGCGACGCATCGCATCGCGCAGGAAGGCTTGTTGTGGGACGCTCATGCGGGCACCTTGTCGGGAGTGGTCGCGCACCGATTATGTACGCGGTGCGTATATTAGTTTCCCTGTCGTAGAAGTCAAGCAATTTTGCGATGAGCTTCGCAAACCGGCGCCGGACGCGGTTACACGGCGAGCATGCGAGCGCATCGAGCAACTGAATGCCCTGCCGATAGCCGGTACGCTGATGGCCGCGCCGTACTACATCCGGCCTTCGCAAGCCGGCATCGTCGGGCATTTCATGGCGCTTGCCGATGCGAGCGACAAGCCTGTCGTGCTGTACGACATTCCTTATCGAACCGGTGTTCGGCTCGAACTCGATACGCTCCTGACGCTTGCCGCGCATCCACGTATCCAGGCATCCAGGCATCCACGCATCCACGCATCCACGCATCCACGCATCCAGGCGGTGAAGGATTGCGCGGGTTCGCTCGAAACCACGCTCGCGCTGATTCGCGACGGCCGTTTGCAGGTGCTGACCGGCGAAGACATCAATATTTTCAACACCTTGTGCCTGGGTGGGAGCGGGGCGATCGCGGCCTCGGCGCATCTGCGGCCGGAACGGTTCGTCGCGCTGTATCGTGCGCTGTCGGCGGGCCGGCTCGACGAAGGACGGCGTATTTTTCATGAGCTCGCGCCACTGATCCAGGCGCTGTTTGCCGAACCGAATCCGGCGCCGGTGAAGGCCCTGCTCGCCGCGCATGGTCTGATACGCGACGAGTTGCGCATGCCGATGACGCGTGCTGGCGATGCACTGGTCGCGCGGCTCAGGGAATTGGAAGGGCTTGATCGGATAGCGCAGCACGCGGCCGCCTTGTCGGCTTGAGTGTGGGTTCGCTTGCCGCCATTTGTATTTGAGATGATGGTTCGTGATGCCAGGCGATAATCGGCGCCCTTTGTCCATTATCGCCACCGGCTTAGTGTCCGGTCGATGCCGCATGCAGTTAGTCTTGTCCACCGATTTCCTGTCCCTCTTTAGCCCGCTCAGCCCGCTCAGCCCGCTCAGCCCGCTCAGCCCGCTCAGCCCGCTCAGCCCGCTCAGCCCGCTCAGCCCGCTCAGCCCGCTCAGCCCGCTCAGCGCGTTCAACACGCCGAACGCGCTGAACGTGTGTTGTGGCGCCCGTGCGCGGCCTTGCACGGGCCCGATGGCACGCGCCGGGAGCCGCTGATGTCCTCCGTGTTTCGCGCCGGCAGTCAGCTTTCCAGCGGCTCGGTGAGGTTCGTCACGCGCCGCACCGCGCTGACCATCGCGGTTGTCACGGCGTTCGGCACAGCCGCCCTGACGCTCGCCGCGGGCATCGCGATCGGCATGCATTGGCCGGCGCGCGGCGGCTCCGGCGAGCAGGCAGCGAACCGTGTCGAGCACGACTATGCAGTCGATCAGCTCGGCAAGCTGAACGCGTCCGTGGCGCAGATCGAACCGCGCATCGCGCGCCTGACGATGCAGGTCGGCGCGTTGCGCGATTTCGAAGCACGCCTGAATACACCGCGGCCGGCGCCGCGCGCACCGGCCATCCCAGCCACCCTGGCCACCCTGGCCCCACCGGGCGCCGCCTCTGAACCCGACACGTCCGCTACCGACAGCGAAGGCGAGGGCGGCCCTTCCTTACCGCCGCGCAGCTGTACGGATGTCATGCCGCAACCGGCCGTTCATGCCTATGCCGGGCGCACCCGGCAACAACTGGATTGCATTGCCGCGACGCTGTCCGCGCTCGAGCAACAAACCGCCGACCACGCGATCGCGTACGCCGCCTTTCCCGGCCGCATGCCCGTCGACGGCGCGCGCTTCGGCTCGCCGTTTGGCAACCGCACCGATCCGTTCACGCAGCGCTTGAGTTTTCATCCGGGCGTCGACCTGGTCGCCAGAACCGGCACCGCGATTGTGGCGGCGGCGGGCGGCCGGGTGATTTTCGCTGGCGAGAAATTGGGCTATGGCAATGCGGTCGAAATCGATCACGGCAACGGCCTCGTGACCCGTTACGGCCACGCGTCGCGCATTGTCGTGCATGTCGGCGATCTGGTGCTGCCGCGCCAGTATGTCGCCGATGTCGGCTCGACCGGCCGCTCCACCGGACCGCATCTGCATTTCGAAGTGCTGGTCAACGGCGCGCCGGTCGATCCGGCTGCCTACCTCGCGCTATTCGCGCCCGTGCCCCATGGTTGAACGACGTCGTTTTTCCCGCGATGCGGGCAGTCTGACCCACCGCGCCTATACGGTGCAGCCCGCGCGGCCGCTCGTTCTTCGCGTAACGATTTGGGTGCTGGTGTGCGCGCTCGGTGCGGCAGGTGGCGCGGCGGCCGTTTTGGCGTGGCACGCGCAACGCGCGGATACACCGGCTGATCAATGCAATGCGGCGCGCGTCGATGAAGGCAGCGAACAGACGGAACTCGCCCGCACGCGGCTTGCGCTGGCGCAGGAATCGGCGGCGCGCGCCGCGGTGCAGAAAACCGCGGACGGCGCCGCCGCCGACGCCGCGCGATTGAACGCCGAACTGCAGTTTCTGCGCGGCCAGAGCAAGGCTAAGACGCCGACGCCGAGCCGCTGACTGTCATTTTCATTTCCACGAGGTACTTATGTTCAGCAAGAAAAAGCACGCGGGCATCCAGCAGACCAAGCTCGCCACCCTCATCGCACATGACGTGCGGATCACGGGCGACCTCGTGTTCAGCGACGGCCTGCGCATGGACGGCCACGTGAAGGGCAACGTCAGCGGCGAGCAGGGCACTCAGACGCTGCTGGTATTGAGCGACCGCGGCTCGATCGAGGGCAACGTGCATGGCTATGACGTGGTGGTCAACGGCCGGATCGTCGGCGATGTGATCGCCGATCACTTCGTCGAATTGCAAAGCAATGCGCATGTGACCGGCAACATCTACTATCAGCAGCTGCGGATGGATTGCGGCGCCTCGGTGGACGGCAAGCTTACCCGGCGTGAAGCCGCGCAGGCGGCGACGCCGATTCTCGTTTCGGTGGCCGATACCGCACGCGAGGAGCGCAAGGCCGGCTAAGCGGCCGCGCTCCGCGTCAAACCGGCCCCGGCAGCGACTGGCATTGCGCCGGTGTGTCGTGGCCGAGCGAGTCGCAGCGCCGCGAGCGTGAATCGAACATGGCGCGCATTTCCCGTGCTTCAGCGAGACGGTCCAGCGCGCCGCGGTCGAGCGTGGCGAGCATGTCGCGTTCGACGATCAGATGGTGCAAGGCCAGCACGATCAGGCCGATGGTCAGCAGCAGATCACCTGCGAACACCACGGCGTAAAGCGCCGAGGTGGTGCGCGGATTGCCGTACAACAGGGTCATGTTGGCGCGGTCGAGCAGCACAAGCACGAGCGGCACGACGGCATTGAGCGTCACGATCGCGCTGCCCACCGCCACCAGCATGCGTGCTGGCCCGAGATGCGGACGGCGCCGGCGGCACACTTCATACAGCGTCGCCGCGCGGTACGGCACGAAAAACAGCGCCAGCAAGCCGGCGCGGACCACCAGCGGTGCATTCCATGCCAGCGCGCTCCCGTACAGCAGGCAGAACACGGCAGTGATGACGAGACCGGCGCGCCACGGCGCGGATGCGCCGAACAGGTCGCGCGTGCCCGACCAGATCAGCATGCGGCTTTGCAACGCCAGCGCCGCCGTGGCCAGCAACAGCAGGTCGTTGTGCCAGATCGCATGCAACGCGAAGCAGGCCGTGGCGGTGGCAAGCAGATAAAAGCCGGCGGCCCAGAAACGGAAGGCGCCGACCTGAAGAAACATGCGCGAAAGCGCCGTCGAAATGAGGGCGCTGCACAGAAACGTGATCAGCCACACCGTTTGGAACGTCGCTACGTCAATCATCATGAAGTTTCCAGCAGCCACTCTGTCTGTTCCTGCTTATCGGTAAAACGAGGCCATGCAGCGGGGGGCGCCATGATGGACAACTGAACGGAGCCGCCATACGGGTTTCGAACGGATCCGGATGCTCACGCGGCCACCATTCTTTCACGGAGCAGCTCGCCGAAGTCGTCGGCGGTGAGCGGCTTGCCTAGCAGGAAGCCTTGCATCTCGTCGCACATCATCGACTTGAGCATGTCGAGCTGCGATTCGGTTTCGACGCCTTCGGCCACCACGTCCATTTCCAGCGAGTGCGCGAGCGCAATGATCGCGGCGACGATCGCGCTGCCTTCCGGTCCGTGCTCGTCGAGCCCGTTGGTGAAGAAGCGGTCGATCTTCAACTGCTTGACGCGAAAACGTTGCAGATAGGCGAGGCTGGAATAGCCGGTGCCGAAATCGTCGATGGCGATTTCAAAGCCGCTTGCCTGGAACGCACGGATCATTTCGATGGTTTTCGGCGCGTCCTGCATCGCGACGGTTTCGGTGATTTCGAACATGATCTGGGCGCATTGCACGCCTTCAGCTTTGACGATCTCGAGCATCGTTGCGACGAGATTCGGTTGCGACAACTGGCGCGGCGACAGATTGATCGCCACTTTCATCGGCGGCAGGCCCTGCTCGATCCAGCAGCGAATCTGCCGGCAGGTTTCGCGCAAGACCCAGTAGCCGATCTGCACGATCTGGCCCGAGCGCTCGGCAATCGGAACGAACTCGAGCGGCGCCAGCGTGCCGAGCTGCGGATGATGCAGGCGGATCAGCGCTTCCGCACCCGCCAGCGAGTCGCCGCTGCCGTGGAACTTCGGCTGGAAGTGCAGTGAGAAATGTCCGGCGGTGAGCGCTTCATGCAGCGCGCTTTGAATTTGCAGCGTGCGCATCGCGGCTTCATTCATGCTTTGTTCGAAGAAGCGATAGGTGCTGCGGCCCGCGCGCTTGGCTTCGTACATGGCCGCGTCGGCATGTTTGAGCAGGGTGTCGACGGTATCGCCGTCGTGGGGATAGAGCGCGATGCCGATGCTCGGCATCACCTGCAGCGGTTGCGAATCGCTCCATATGCCCTGGCGCATCCGGTCGAGCACGCCTTCGGCTATCGTGCAGGCATCTTCGCGTGAGCCCAGGTTCTCGGACAGCACGACGAATTCGTCGCCGCCGAGACGCGCGACGGTGTCGCTCGCGCGCACGCACAGCAGAAGGCGCTGTGCGAACGCGGACAGCACTTCATCGCCAGCCGAGTGGCCGAGCGAATCATTGATGGTCTTGAAGCCGTCGAGATCCATGAACAGGATGGCGAACACCGAGCGCTGCCGGCGCGCGTTATGGATCGCACGGTCGATGCGTTCGGTGAGCGTGCTGCGGTTGGGCAGGCCGGTTAGCGTATCGAGCGTGGCGAGGCGCACGATCTGACCGTTCAGCTTCGACACCGAGCCGATCAGAAAGCTGGTGCGCGCATCGAAACGCGACAGCATCAGCGTGACGATCAGAATCGCAAACGTGAACAGGATCACCGACGTCGCGAGCCACGCGGCGTTCACGCCCTTGGCTGCGCCGCACACGGCGCCGGGCGGAAACTCGGCCGCCGCCATGCCGGCGTAGTGCATGCCGGTGATCGCGACGCCCATGACCAGCGCCGCGATGAAACGTTTGCTCACTACGTGGCGTTCGCCATCGTTACTGAGTGCGCGTGCCATCCATAGTGCGGCGGTCGACGCGCCGATCGCGATCGCAAGCGAGCCAGCGAACCAGGCCGGCTGATAGTGGGTGCCGGGCTCCATTTCCATCGCCGCCATGCCGGTGTAATGCATGCCGGCAATGCCGAAGCCCATCAGCACGCCGCCGGCCGCGAGCCGAAGCGGCGTGAGCCGCGCGTTGGTTGTCACGACCAGCGCCAGATACGACACGCCGATCGCGAGTCCAAGCGAATACGCGGTTGTCGCGAAGTCGTAGCCGAGCGGAATCGGCAGTGAGAAGGCGAGCATGGCGATGAAGTGCATCGACCAGATCCCGACACCGAGTGCCGCGGCGCCGCCCAGGCGCCACGCGTGCCGCAGACGTGCGGACGCCAGCAGGAAAATGCGGCCTGTCAAATCGAGCGCCGTGTAAGACGCCAGCACCGCGACGACGAACGAGATTGCAACCAGCCAAAAATTGTATGAGCTCTGCATGTTAAGTCCAACCGCGGGAGGGAAGCGGCTGAACATGTTATCGACAGTTGTCGGCGTTTATTTAATTGATTTTCAATATGTTAGATATCGGCGTTGAGCATTTCGCGTCTGGCCGTGGTTTATGCCAACGAGAAGCCTTCGTCGAGCCAGCCCGAGACGCCGCCGATCATCAACTTGACGGGCCTTCCGATGACGCGCGCAGCGATGACCGATGGTGGCGGCGTTGCGCCGGTCGACGCCACAGCGAGGATCGCCAACCTCGCGCCTTTTGACAAACAGGCGGACAAATGCCTGATCGAGTTCAAGCTCTCCGCACCGGAGACGCTTGATGTAGAGATGCACGGCTCGCCGACGGAATGCGGTTTCGGCTTCAACGTCAGTGCGGACGGACGTTACTATCTGATGACAGGCTCCTGACGGTCGGCATGCTGGCGACCACGCGCCTGTTCAGCTTGGCCCGCGTGGCTTCCCCATCCAGCGCCGCGTCTCTTATTATGCTGTTGTTGCTGATCGTTCCGCTGCTCGTCTCGCTGTCGTTCATGCTGGTCGCCGATATCGACAGCCCGCGAGGTGGTGTGATTCGTGTGAAGCCGCTCAATCTTCATGCGCTCGCGGATTCGATCCGCTCGCATTGAACCCGTACCGAACCCGTACTGAACCCCATTGAGCCACATGAAAGGGAAAAACATGTCCGATCTCGCGCAGACCATCGCCAGCTTCAATACCGGCCGCGATTCTGAACGGCTCGCGATGAAATACAAGCTCATGCGAGGCTCGCCGTTCGTGTTTCTGCGCGGCACCTGTCATCTGTTTTACGCGCGCCTGCCGCGCGACAAGGTGCTCGACGATGCGCCGCCGGTGTGGATCTGCGGCGACATGCATCTGGAAAATTTCGGCAGCTACAAGGGTGACAACCATCTTGTCTATTTCGACAACAACGATTTCGACGAAGCCTGCCTCGCACCGAGTCTTTACGAACTGGTGAGGCTCGTCACGAGCGTGCTGGTCGGCGCGAGCGATCTTAAGCTGAGCCGTGCGGAGGCACTCGCGCTTTGCCATACCGCAGTCGATGCCTATAGCGCGGCGCTCGCCTTCGGCAAAGCGCGCTGGATCGAAGCGGAGACGTCGACCGGCATGGTGCGCGATCTGTTCGACGCATTGGCGAGCCGCACGCGCACCGAGTATCTCGATCGGCGCACCACGCTCAAGGGCAAGGCCCGCGTGTTGAAAGTGGACGGCAAGAAAGCGCTGCCGGTCAGCGACAAGGCGCGCGCTGCCGTCACCGAGTTCATGCATCAATTCGCCGCCGGTCAACCCAATCCCGACTTCTATCGCATCGTCGACGTGGCTCGGCGGATTGCCGGCACCGGCAGTCTGGGCGTGGACCGCTACGTGATTCTCGTCGAAGGTAAGGGCTCGCCGGACGGCAACTATCTGCTCGATCTGAAAGAGGCGCTGCCTTCTTCGGTGACGCCGCATGTGCGCACGCCGCAGCCGAAGTGGCAGAGCGAGGCGCAGCGAGTGGTTGAAGTTCAACGGCGCAATCAGGCGGTCTCGCAGGCGTTCCTGCATGCAGTCGATTTCAATCAGCGCTCGTATGTGCTGCGCAGCTTGCAGCCTTCGGAAGACCGCGTGGCGTTGAGCGACTGGGACGGCAAGTTGCCGCGGCTCGAAGCAGTGGTCAACAGCATGGCCGAATTGAGCGCGTGGGGGCAACTGCGCAGCGGCGGCCGGCAGAAGTCGTCGATTGCGGACGAGCTGATCGCGTTCGGCATTCGCAAGGATTGGCAATTGCCGTTGATCGAACTCGCGACGCAGTGCGAGGCGCAGGTGAATGCCGACTGGAAAGCGTATTGCGAGGCGTATGATGGGGGGGCGTTCAATCTGGTGGCGAAGAAGTCTTAACGGGGCGTCACGCTGGGCGCTTAGCGCGGCGCCTGGTGTTTTGTATCGCTCTTTGGGGCGGCTGCTGCCGCACCCCGTCTTTTTCCTTCTAGCTGTATCAGGCCGGACCCTCAGTCCTCATCCATTTTCATGCAGGCATATCTCGCGTCCAACGGGACCGCGTGCGGCCGGTCCACGTCTGACGTTCTGATTTTCGTCGCGGTGATGTGGCAAAGGCTCACAGACTCTTGCGTAGTTCCCTGCGGGTCTTCACGACCACGTTGAAAGCGTCTTTTGTGTAGACGCATGGATTGCGTAGTTTTAGGAATTGTCGAATAGCGGGGATTGAATGCTCCTTATAGGGTGCTTGAGATTTAAACAAGTATAACTAATAAGGATGACTATGAAAAATAATAGAATGACTGATTGGTCAGCGGCCGTGGCGGCTCGCCTGCTAGCCGCATTCACATGCTGCTGACGGTGGCGTTCGGTGCAAACGCGGACGACTACTGTATAAGCGTCTTCTGAACCGCCTGAAAGAGAAGGGCATGACGACCTTCGTGACGTTCTATCACTGGGACTTGCCGCAACATCTGGAAGATCGCGGCGGCTGGCTCAATCGCGACACCGCTTACCGTTTCGCCGACGCTCGAGCACGACAATCGACGAGCGCGCAAGCATTTCACTGATCGAACCGATGGGCAACCACCGTGTCATCTGGCTCGACTATCATGGAGTGCAAATCGCGTCGATCGACCAGACGAAGGCACCGGTGGCGATAGCAGATGCCGCGGCGTTCTCGTTCGATGGCGCGCATATTTCGCTGTTCGAGGAAGACGGCGGCGCGCGGCGATAGTGACTGGATGCTGCGTCGTTGACTACAACCGGCTTGACGGAGACCCGCGTGGCAACACTCAAAGATGTCGCGGCACTGGCTGGCGTCGGCATGTCGACTGCCTCACGAGCCATTTCCGGCAAGGGACCCATTTCAGCCGATGCCGCCGCCCGTGTGAAGGCCGCTGTCGAAGCGCTGAATTTCCGGCCGTCGTCTATCGGCCGGGCGATGGCGACTCAATCGCTCGGCATGATCGGTATTTTCGTGCCGACCTTCGTCGGCTCCTGCTACGGCACGATTCTCAAGCAGACCGACGCCGAACTTCGCGCGGTGCGTCGCCACGTGGTGGTTGCAACGGGTTGCGGGGAAGTGTCGCCGCGCGAGCAGGCCATCGAGGCGGTGCGCTTTCTGATCGGCCGCGATTGCGACGGCGTGGTGGTGATCAGCCACGATCTGCACGACGAGGATCTGGACATGCTGCACCGCATGCATCCGAAAATGGTGTTTCTGAATCGCGCGTTCGATCAGTTGCCGGAGGCGTCGTTTTGCGCGGATCATCGGCGCGGCGGCGAACTGGCGGCGCGCACGCTGCTCGATCACGGGCATCGGGATATCGCGGTGATTTCCGGGCCGTTCAGTGCTTCGCACAATCAGACCCGGCTCGAAGGCTTCTTTGCCGAACTATTGCGCGAGGGCATCGCACGCGAGGACGTCACGCTGATCGAATCGGACTTCTCGCCGGAAGGCGGTTACGCCGCCGCGCAGAAGCTGCTCGATTCGAAGCGGCGTTTCACCGGGCTCTTCTGCGCGAACGACACGATGGCAGTGAGCGCGCTGGCGCGCTTCCACCAGGCAGGCATTGCCGTGCCGGACGAAGTTTCCGTGATCGGCTACGACGATGACTATTCGGCCGCTTATGCCTCGCCCGGACTCACTTCGGTGCATATCCCGACGGCGGAATTGACGCAGAATGCCGTGCGCTGGCTGGTCAATCAGTGCTACCGGACCTCGTGGGAAATCTTCCGCGAGTTTCCAGTGAGCGTGACGATGCGGGAGTCGGTGGCGCAAGCGCCGGGAGCGCTTACGCGGGGTGCAGGGTCGGCTCAGGTGCCGCTGCGCAGCGACTGTTCGTAGCGCAGGCGGGCTTCTTCGTCGAGCCGCGTGTCTTCGAGTTCCTGCAGCACGCCTTCGAGATCGATCGGCGTGGTGTCCAGTTCGACACGGCCGGTCAACTCGGCGTCCACGTGCAACGCGCCCGCTTCGTACAGCGACCAGATTTCCTTGCCGTAGCGGGTGTCGAGCAACGCGGGCGCGAAGCGGCCGAAATAAGTGGCGAGGTTGTTCACGTCGCGCTCCAGCATGGCCGGTGCTTCAAGATTGCCGGCGGCATCCACGGCTTGCGGCAGGTCGATGATCACCGGGCCGTCTGCTGCGAGCAGGATGTTGTATTCGGACAGGTCGCCGTGAATCATGCCGGCGCACAGCATGCGCACCACCTGCTTGAGCAGCAGCGCATGCAGTTCGAGGGCGCGTGCTTCGCTCATCTCGACATCGTTCAGACGCGGCGCGACGTTGCCGTCCGCATCGGTCACCAATTCCATCAGCAGCACGCCGTCGGTGCAGATGAACGGCTGCGGCACGCGCACGCCGGCATTGGCAAGCTGGAACAGCGCATTCACTTCGGCGTTCTGCCAGGCCTGTTCCTGCACTTCGCGGCCATAGCGGCTGCCTTTTTCCATCGCGCGCTGCTGGCGGCTGTTCTTGACCTTGCGGCCTTCTCGATAGGACGCGGCCTGGCGGAAACTACGCTGTTTGGCGTCCTTATAGACCTTCGCGCAGCGCGTGGATTCGCCGCTGCGGACCACGTAGACGGTGGCTTCCTTGCCGCTCATCAACTGCGAGATGACTTCGTCGATCAGGCCTTCTTCGACCAGCGGGAGCAGACGTTTGGGTGTTTTCATGCGGCCGCCGGGGAGCTTGGGGCGGCTGATCGGACCTGTGCGGCCGATTGCGAGGGGAGATGGTGCGGGATTCGGGTCATGCCGGATTATAAGGGGTATCGAGACACGCGCCGGAACGCGAGCGTGAAGGTGCCGGATGCGGCCGGATCGCCTCGTGCGTGTGGCCGCCATGCGAGGTCATCACGCCTGAAAGATGGACTCCATTCGCTGTACTTCGGGCCGGGACAGATTCAGCGCGGCGGCTTCTTCCCGCCACGTGTTGACGGCGTCTTGAACTTCCGCCACGATGCGGCGCGCTGGCGCGTCGTCTAGTCGATAAAACTCAGCGGTTTCGATCGCGGTTTCGAGATTCGGCAGGGCGCTCAACCCGTCGAGCGTGAGCGCGTGTTCCCGCTTGCTCGGGTTTGGATTCATATCGAACGCCGGCGAGAGCCGCCAGCCCGAAGCCTCGCGCATGAAGCCGTGATTGCGAAGATGATCGTCCCGGTTTCCCACGAGGACGTTGAAAACGACTCTTCTGAAGAGCTGGGCGAGATCTTCGTCGATATGACCTTGCGCGCCGTTGCCGGCAAGATACTCGGCAATGTCCAGATAGCTGGCTTCCGATTCGCCGTCCTGACGTTCGAGCAAGGTCATGGCGGAGGTGTACATGCGCCGGCTGCCTTCACGGCGATCGAATCGTTCGACGCAGAACGTGCCATAACGTGCGCCGACGTACTTGAGTTCGGACTGCGGCACCCAGATGCCGGCTTTCCTGGCCAACCGGTGTGCGATGTATTCCCACGCGCCGATGTCATAACGGTCGTCTTTCGCGGGGAATTTGGCGATCCAGAGATCGTTGCCCAAGCTGGTGAAGTTGGCTTTCGGACGAGCGCCACCGAGTGAAGTGCCAGGTGCGATCAGCATGGCGAGCCACTGCTCGTATTCGGGCAGTTTTTCGATATCCGCCTCTTCAATGCGCAGGCTGATATACGCCAGGGTCGCGAGGTCGGTGACCGGCGGCGCGGCCTCGGCGCTGTTGTCGAGAAAATGTCCCTCCGTGTCCTGAAACCGCAGCGCGCCGACTCGCGTCAGATCGTGTACGCCCAGCAGGAAATCGATCTCCTGCAAATTACGCATGGGCCGGTCTTCACGATCTGCCGCCGCGGCCTCGCGGCGCTCCATCAGCACGCGGCCCCAGCGATCCGGTGCTGAATCCATGAAGACGCCGAATGCGGCGGACTTCGCGGGCGGGTATTGCTCGTCGGTCCATAACTCGAGGCGCGGGTCGAGCATGAATGCGTTACGCCCGTCTACCCAGTTCTTTGCATAGGCAAACGATGCAGGCAAGTCGGTACGTGCAGTCTGGCGATACAAGGTGCCGACCTGTTGCAGGCTGCTCAGTTCGGTTGCGTCGAGAAATACCTTGAACGCATCTCGACGTTTATTGCTGACCATCAGATTTCTTCGGGTGTTTTTTTGTCGGCGGCCCGGTTTTGACAGGAACGGCGCCGGGCGTGTTCGTACGCGGTTTGCGCTGACCCGGCAACTTGAGATCCTGCAACTTGCGCCCGAGTTCGTCGTCGCGGGCGATGGCTTCCATGTCCTTGTCGAGGCCCAACACGCGAAGCGCCCGCATATAGGTGCCGAGCGCGATATTCGGATCGCCTTTCTCGAGGCGGCTCAATGTGTCGCGCGAAATGCCCAGCCGTTCGGCGAACAGCACGGTTGGGAGTTCACGCCGCAGACGGGCGAGTTTCAGCCGTTCGCCGAGAGCACGCATCTGCTTCTCGACCGACGGAAAGGGACGTTGAAAGGTGCGGGGCATGTCCGATAGATTAGGCAAATATCATGACTATGTCAAAAGTATCGGACAAGAAGGCTGGGCCCGGACGTTCTGGGCGTGTTGAAGGTACCTCAAAAATTCCGATGTTTTGTACGATATTTCAGGCATAAATTAGGTTTTTGCCTGAAGTATCGTACAAACCTGAGTGTTCAACAACCGGTGGACTCCTTCAAACCGGCTTCCTACCCCGCCAGTCCCTTCAGCAACGGCCTGGGATTGAATTCGTCGGCTTAGGGCCGCCTGCGTTTCAGCAAGCAGATCGGCATGGGCTTGCCGCTGTTTGACGACGCGTTCGGCACATGGGCACCAACGCAGCCTACACGTGGCTCGGCACTGCTGTCGTGCAGATGCCGGCCGTGTAACGATGTTGTAATTGGCGGCAACAGTGTATTGCGTTTTCCCCCATTCAATTCGCATGGCAATCGCTTAAAATTCGCCGTAACAATTTGTTACGGGGTGCGAGATGTTAGCCGTGTTCATCATCACCTGTCCGATCTGCATCGTCGCGTTGTTCGGTTTTGCACGACATGTGGATCCGCTGACAGGGCAGTTCAAGCGCTAAGCCGAGGTGGGGCGATTCCAGTGGCGAGTTCGGAGCCATTGCCGGTTTTAGCCATTTTCTTCAACTGATCAAGGCCTCAATCCTTGCCTTTGTGTGCCGAGTCACGGCACGATGCGCGATAACCTAAGTTTGGGGCACGACCGCGCATGCGAGATTTTCTGGCAAATATCACTACACGTCTTGGCGTACTGAAGGGCATGCTTCCTTTGAGCCGTGCCGCTGCGGCGCGCGATGCGCTGGCCGGCGTGCAACTGGCGTCGATGGATATTCCGCAGGTGCTCGGCTACGCGCGCATTGCCGGCATGCCTGCCGTTACAGGCCTTTACACCGTCTTTCTGCCGCTTATCGCGTTCGCGTTCTTCGGCGCGTCGCGGCACCTCGTGGTGGCTGCCGACTCCGCCACCGCCACCATTTTTGCAAGCCGCCTCTCGACCATGGCGCCGGCTTCGAGCGCCGAATATGCGGCGCTCGCCGGGATGGTCGCCTTGCTCACTGCCGCGCTCCTGTTCATCGCGCGAATCTTCAAGCTCGGTTTTCTCGCTGACTTTCTCTCGCGCACCGTGCTGGTCGGCTTCCTCGCCGGCGTCGGCGTGCAGGTCGGCATCGCCATGCTGGGCGACATGGTCGGCGTCCCCGGGCATGCCGCGCGCAGCGTCGATCAACTCGCGCTCGTGGTGCGCGAGTCGGCGCAGATCAATCTGCCGACGCTCGTCATTTCTGCGCTGGTGGTGGTCTCCATTCTGGTTTGCAAGCGCTTTTTGCCGCGCGTGCCGGTGCCGTTGATCGCGGTGGTGGCGGGTATCGCCGCCAGCGATGTGTACGGTTTCGCGGCGCACGGTATTGCCGTGCTGGGGCCGGTGGCAGGTGGATTGCCGCCGCTGCGCATGCCCTCGGTCACGTGGCAGCAAATGCTCGATCTGCTGCCGGTCGCCGCCTCGTGCTTCGTGATGATCGTCGCGCAAAGCGCCGCCGCGAGCCGCGTATTCGCCGAGCGCTATCAGGAAACCGTCGATACCAATGCCGATCTGCTGGGAATTGCCGCCGCCAACGCAGCGGCGGCGTTTTCCGGCGCCTTCGTCGTGAACGGCAGTCCGACGCAAACCGCCATGGCCGATCGCGCCGGTACGCGCAGCCAGTTCGCGCAGGTCGTATTCGCGGTGGTGGTGGTCGTGGTGCTGCTGTTTTTCAGCCGATATCTGCAGTACCTGCCGCACTGCGTTCTGGCCAGCATTGTGTTTACGATCGCCATCGGCCTGGTCAACCTGCAGACGCTGTTTTCGATTCGCCGCGAAAGTCCCGGTGAATTCACGCTGGCCGTGTTCACCGCGGCGGCCGTGGTGCTGATCGGCGTCGAGCACGGCATTCTGGTGGCGGTCGCGTTATCGCTGCTGCGGCATGTGCGGCATAGTTACCGGCCGCACACCATGGTCCTCGTGCCCGGCGAAGACGGCATCTGGGTGCCGGTAGCGGCCGCGCCAGGACTCCAGACTGCGCCGGGGCTGATCGTCTATCGCTTCGGCGCCGATCTGTTCTACGCGAACGACCACTTTTTTGTCGACGACACCGGCGGCCTGATCGATCACGCGCCGAGCGCGGTGCGCTGGTTCGTGATCGACGCGAGTGCGATCACCGACCTCGACTATTCGGCGGCGCGTTCGATCGGCGAGTTCTGCGCGACGCTAAAGCGCAGCGGCATCGAAGTGATCTTCGCGCGCGTGAACCAGTACTTGCGCTCGGATATGGATCGGCATGGGATTACGCCGGTCGTTGAAGCAAGATGTATTTTCAGCACCCTGCATGAAGCGCTACACATGGCAGGGGTGGAGCAACCGGGTAAGCACGTTAAAGAGGCGTTGTAAGCGCCAGTTTCGCCTGACGCGGTGGATTGCTTCAGGCTTGCGGCTCTTCGTCGGCAAAGAAGTAAGCGATAAAAAAGCATGCGCCCGAGAGCAAGGCGCCCAGCACGGCCACCGTGTATGCGAGCGCCTTACCATGCCAAAGACCGTTGAACCACTGATGAAGCTGGGCCATCAACACCGCCGCGTTGCCGCCGATGCGCTGCAATTCGATCTGATAGCGCGGGTCTGCGATACTGTACATGGCGACGGCGCTGTCTGGCGCCGGAGCCATGGCATAGATGATCGCCGCGGCGATCAGGCCGGCGAACAGCACAACCGCGCTCGCGAGATAAAGCCGCTTTTGCAACGGCGAGCGCTTCACTGCCGGATGCGCTGCCGGATTCAGGTCATCGCCACCGCTCATCGTGTTCGTGTGTCCGCTCGGGTCATCAAGGCGACAGTATCGCAGAGCGGGCGCACCGCGAAGGCGCGGCTAGCCTTTCGAAGTCAGCAGCTTGATCCCGGCAATGCCGAGCCTGATCGCGAGCGGCCCGTCCACTCAGGCCGGCCGGGCAACCCAACCCCCCGCGGCTATACCGATGCAATCCGCCAGCCCCCCCGCCACCGCCTGCCGGCTATGCCGTGGACGCTGCACGAGCCCGATTTCACGGTGAAACGTCGCGTCGCCGAGTTCGAGCGCGGTGACGCTGGCGGGCCACCTGCCGAGTCCCGCCGTATTCGGAATCAGCGCCACGCCGATGCCGCGCGCGACCAGTTGGGCGATACCCTGTAACTCGTCCAGTTCGATCACGTCGTGCACGTTCAGCCGCGCACGCCGTAGAAAGCGGTCGACCAGCCTGCCGCCGAACGATCCCCGGTCATAGCGGATGAACGGCTCGCTTCTGAGCAGCTCGCGCCAGGACCGCTTGCCACGCGCGAGCGCCTTGGGCGCCAGCAGCACGAACGGCTCGGTGACGAGCGTGCGCCATTCCAGTTCGGACGGCAGCGCGAACGGCGGTTTGATGATGACGGCGAGATCGAGCTCCCCCGAGTCCACCTGCCCGAGCAAACCCAGCGACACGCCGGGCACGACGCGAATCCGCCAGCCGGGGCGGTCGTCGCGAAAGCGGGCCAGCGCGTCGGCGAGAAACGACACTTGCGCGGACGCAATCGCACCCACCCGCAACATCCCACTTTCGGCCACGCCTGCGCCGCGTTCCGAGAGCCTGTTGTACAGCGTCATCATTTCTTCGGCGAGTGCGAGCGTTTCGCGGCCGGCGTCGTTGAGCGTGGCGGAGCGGCCCGTGCGGTCGAACAGCGCGAAACCGAGTTCCTCTTCGAGCCGTTGCATTTGCGCGCTCACGGCGGATTGCGTCAGGCCGATGCGCGCGCCCGCGCCGGAAAACGTGCCGTACTGGCTGACGGCGATAAAGGTCTTGAGTTCGCTGAGCATCGAAGATGGGTCGATTGATCGATTTTGGTGTTAGTCAGGTCAAATATATATCGTTTTTCACCATTTTTAGTCATGGTTAAAATTGGCCTCACGCGTGCACCTTTGTGGGCGCGATGCGTTATTCCACTATCCCCCTGCGAGTTTTCCCATCATGACCGTTGCCGAAACCGTTTTGCCGCCGTTCCATCTGGCGTTTCCTGTGCATAGCCTCGCCGCCGCACGCGAGTTCTATGGCGAGTTGCTCGGCTGCCCGGAAGGGCGCAGCTCGCCGGACTGGGTCGACTTCAACTTCTACGGCCACCAGATCGTCGCGCACCTCGCGCCGGAGGAAGTCGGCCACCGGCAGACCAGCAAGGTTGATGGCGACGCGGTGCCGGTACGCCATTTCGGCGCGGTGCTCTCGATGGCGCAATGGCAGGCCGCCGCGGACAAGCTGCAAAAGGCCGGCATCGACTTCATCATCGAACCGCATGTGCGCTTCAAGGGCGAGGTCGGCGAACAGGCGACGATGTTCTTCCTCGATCCGTCGGGTAACGCGCTGGAATTCAAGGCGTTTGCGGATATGTCGTCGCTGTTTGCGAAGTAATGTTGGTGCAAGGCTGGGCCTAACCGCCCGGACGGTGATCGCATAGGCTCGACCTGAACGTAAGGTATTAGCATTGCGCAACAAAATATCGAGGCATGTCTCGCATAAGCTTGGCGAGGCATGCCTTTAATTGCCCCCTTAAAATCGCCTATCTACACTTCATCAAACGTTTGCGGCTCATGAAGCCACATGTGTTTGAAGTCCCGCCAATCCTTACATTAGCCTTCCTGACAATTTCGCCATTTTCGCGCCATGCAGGCGTTGGTGCTATCGATCTAGCATAGGACTTGATTCACCGGGAGGCGCGCGAGCATTGGCTCCGGCAACATGGCTTCATGTTTGCCGGCTTCGGCATGTCGAATGCTGAAACAGCGCGGCCTTCCAGTCACGGCGATTCAATTTCTTATCGGCATTCTCTCGGGCGCGTTTCATGTGGATCGTCAACGTTGCGCTTAAGCGGCCCTACACGTTCATCGTGATGGCCATTCTGATCTTGCTGGCAACGCCATTCGTGCTGTTGACCACGCCGGTCGACGTGCTGCCGGAAATCAATATTCCGGTGGTCAGCATCATCTGGAATTACACGGGCTTGTCGGCCGAAGACATGGCCAACCGCATCACGTCGGTCAACGAGCGCAGTCTGACCACCACGGTCAACGACATCGAGCACATCGAATCGCAGTCGCTTGCGGGGATCGCAATTCTCAAGGTGTTCCTGCAACCGAACGCTAACATCCAGACCGCGATCGCCCAGACCGTGGCCGTCGAGCAAGCGCAGCTCAAACAGATGCCGCCGGGCGCCACGCCGCCTTTGGTGATCAGCTACTCGGCTTCCAGCATTCCGGTGATCCAGCTCGGCTTGTCGAGCCCGAAGCTCTCCGAGCAGGCGCTCAACGATACCGCGCTGAACTTCCTGCGCCCGCAACTGGTGACGATTCCGGGCGCGGCCGTGCCATATCCGTATGGCGGCAAATCGCGTCTGATCTCGGTCGACCTCGACACGCGCGCGTTGCTCGCAAAAGGCCTGACGCCTTCGGATGTGGTCAGCGCGTTCAATGCGCAAAACCTGATTCTGCCGACCGGCACGGCCAAGATCGGGCCGAAGGAATACACGATCAACATGAACGGCTCACCCGCTACGGTGGAGGGGCTCAACGACATTCCGGTGCGCACGCTCAATGGCGCGACGACCTATCTGCGTGAAGTGGCGCACGTGCGCGACGGCTTCTCGCCGCAGACCAATATCGTGCGGCAGGACGGACACCGCGGCGTGCTGATGTCGGTGCTGAAGAACGGCAGTGCGTCGACACTCTCGATCGTCAATACGCTGCACGGCATTCTGCCTGCCGCGCGCGCTGCCTTGCCGCCGGACCTGAACATCACGGCCTTGTTCGATCAGTCTGTGTTCGTGAAAGCGGCGGTGCAGGGCGTGGTGCGTGAGGCGGTGGTCGCCGCCGCATTGACCGCTGCAATGATCTTGCTATTTCTCGGTAACTGGCGCAGCACCTGCATCATCGCGATTTCGATTCCGCTGTCGATTCTGTCCTCGCTGATCGCCCTGCACGCGCTCGGGCAAACCATCAACATCATGACGCTGGGCGGCCTCGCGCTGGCGGTCGGGATTCTGGTCGACGACGCAACGGTGACGATCGAAAACATCGAACGGCACCTGCATATGGGCACGAATCTGCACGATGCGATTCTCGACGGCGCCGGCGAAATCGCGATTCCGGCACTCGTCTCGACGTTGTGCATCTGTATCGTATTCGTGCCGATGTTCTTCCTGACCGGCGTCGCGCGCTATCTGTTCGTGCCGCTGGCCGAAGCGGTGGTGTTCGCGATGCTCGCTTCGTACGTTCTGTCGCGTACGCTGGTGCCGACGCTGGCGATGCTGCTGATGGGCCACGCGCACAAGCCCAGGGCCAATGCCAGGCCGAGTCTGTTTCGACGCCTCTATCTGCGTTTCGATCGCGGCTTCGAGCGCATGCGCTCCACCTACATCATGATTCTCAGCAGCGTGCTGGTGCGCCGCGGCAGGTTCGGCAGCCTGTTTCTCGGTTTCTGCGCGCTGTCGATGAGTCTTGTTTTCGTGCTCGGCGAAGACTTCTTTCCGAGCGTCGATGCTGGCGACATTCGTCTCCATATGCGTGCGCCGACCGGCACGCGCATCGAGGAAACGGCGCGTCTCGCGGACCAGGTCGAGAATGTGATCCGCGAGGTCGTGCCGCCTGCGGAGCTCCGCACGATTCTCGATAACCTCGGCTTGCCGTATAGCGGTATCAATCTCTCGTATAGCAACGCGGGCACGATCGGCACGCTCGACGGCGAAATTCAGGTGGCCTTGAACGAGAACCACAAGCCGACGCAACGCTATCTGGACAAACTGCGCGCGATCCTGCCGCAGCGCTTTCCGGGCGTCGAGTTCTTCTTTCAACCGGCCGACATCGTCACGCAGATTCTCAACTTCGGCCTGCCCGCCGCCGTGGACGTGCAGATTTCCGGCGCGGATCAGCAGGGCAACTTCGATGTTGCGCGCAAGCTGCTGAAACAGGTGCGGATGATTCCCGGTACCGTCGATACCCACATCCAGCAGAAACTCGACGAACCGGCGATCAATCTTCAGATGGACCGCACCCGGCTGCAACAACTCAATCTGAGCGCGAGCAATGTGGCGCAAAATGTGCTCATTTCCTTGTCCGGCAGTTCGCAAACCTCACCGGGTTTCTGGTTCAACAACAGGAACGGTGTCGAATACAGCGTCGCGGTGCAAACGCCGCAGTATCAGGTGTCGTCGATCGACGAGTTGTTGCGCACGCCCGTCTCGGGCTCGGCCAACGGTCCGACGCAACTGCTCGGCAACCTCGTGCGGGTCTCGCCGCAGAATCAGTTCGCAGAAGTCACGCACTACAACATCAGGCCGGTGATCGACCTGTACGTAAGCGTTGAAAAGCGCGACCTGGGCAGCGTGGCCACTCAGGTCGACAAACTGGTGAACAACGTGCGGGCATCGTTGCCGCGCGGCAGCCAGATCACCTTGCGCGGGCAGGTGCAGACCATGCGCAGTTCCTTCTTCGGTCTCGGGATCGGCGTGGCGATGGCCATCGTGCTGGTGTACCTGCTGATCGTGGTGAATTTCCAGTCGTGGGTCGATCCGCTGATCATCGTCAGCGCGTTGCCCGCGGCACTGGCGGGCATCGTATGGATGCTGTTCCTGACCGGTACGCATTTGAGCGTGCCGGCATTGACCGGCGCGATCATGACGATGGGCGTCGCCACCGCCAACAGTATTTTGATGGTGTCGTTCGCGCGCCAGCGGCTCTCCGCCGGCGCACCGCCGCTCACCGCCGCGCTCGAAGCCGGGGCAAGCCGGATCAGGCCGGTGCTGATGACCGCGTTCGCGATGATCATCGGCATGATTCCGATGGCCCTTGGTCTCGGTGAAGGCGCCGAGCAGAATGCGCCACTGGGCCGCGCAGTGATCGGTGGCTTGCTGTTCGCTACCGTGTCCACGCTGTTTTTCGTACCGCTCGTGTTCGCGGGCGTTCATACCCGCCTTGCGCGACGTCACCGCGACGACGATACAGACACGACGGGCAGCCAGGGCCGCGGCAACGACGGCCCCGCGCCGGACCACGGCGGCGAAGGCAAACCCGCGTAACGTTAATTGACAGCTGACAGAGATGGCTGACAGAGATGGCTGACTGAGATGACCGAAAAAACTCATGCATCGCTGGCGATTCCCGCCCGAGAGACCGAAGGCGGCCACGCCTTGCCGCCGCGCAATCGCGAATGGAAGCGCGCCAAAATCGCCATCTGGATCGTGCTGGCGCTGCTCGCCGTGGGCGCGTTGCGCACGGTGATCGCGAATGTTTTACAAAACCGCTCGGTCGCCGAAACGACGCAGCAGAACGCCACGCAGTATGTGAGCGTGGTGAGTCCGACGCAAACGGAAGGCGGCGGCAACACCTTGTTGCCGGGTACCTTGCGCGGCTACGTGGAATCGCCGATTTACGCGCGCTCCACGGGTTATCTGCTGCACTGGTATGCCGATATCGGCGCGCGCGTGAAGCAGGGGCAACTGCTCGCCGATCTGGATACGCCGGAAATCGATCAGGAACTCGCACAGGCATTGGCGCAGCGTCAGCAAACCAGTTCGAGTCTCGGCCTTGCCAAAACTTCGCTGGAGCGCTGGCAACAATTGCGTCAGCGCGATGCGGTTTCGCAGCAGGAACTCGACGAACGGCAGAGCACGTACACGCAGGACATCGCCAACCTCGCCGCCGCCGATGCCAATGTACAGCGCTTGCGGCAACTCGAATCCTTCAAGCGCATCGTCGCGCCGTTTTCGGGCGTGGTCACGCAGCGTAATGTCGACGTCGGCGACCTGATCGACGAGGGCAGCGGGACGAGTCGCGCGCTGTTCGCACTGGCGCAATCGGATCCGCTGCGGGTCTATGTGCAACTGCCGCAGGCGTACGCGCAAAACGTCTCGGTCGGACAGAAGGTCGTGGTCACGCAGGCCGAATTGCCGGGTCAGCAGTTCCACGGCACGATCACGCACATCTCCGGCGCGATCGACGTGCCGACCCGCTCGCTGCAAATCGAAGTGACCTTGCCGAATCCCGACGACAAGCTGCGGCCCGGCGCGTACGTTCAGGTGGCTGTGCCGGCGGTTGCCCATGCGCAATTGATGGTGCCGGGCAATGCGTTGCTGTTTCGCGCCGAAGGTCCGCGGCTCGCGGTGGTCGATGCGAAGGGTAATGTGGCGTTACGCAAGATCGTGATCGCGCGGGACCTGGGGCAGTCGCTCGAAATCGAAAGCGGGATCGAGGCGAACGACAGGATCATCATCAACCCGAGCGATTCGATCGCTGACGGCGATCACGTGCAGATCGCGCAGCCGCGCAAGAGCGGCAAGGGGGCGTCGTGATCGCGAAGCAGGCGGGCGCTTGCCGGGCACTGACGGCGCTCACATCGCTAACGGCGCTTGCGGCCACCGCGAGCGCGGCCTTGCTGGCCGCGTGCACAGTCGGCCCGGATTATCAGCGGCCGCAAGCCGAGGTGCCGCCGGCCTGGCAAACCGATTCGTACTGGCGCGTCGCAGCGCCTGCGCATGCGCCGATCTCGCTCGACTGGTGGAGCGGCTTCGGCGATCCGACACTCGGCACGCTGGAAACGCAGGCGCTCGCGCAGAATCAGACGCTGGTCGCGGCGAGCGCGCACTACGCGCAGGCCAAGGCGACGCTGACGAACACCCGTGCGCAGCAGATTCCTGAAGTCGATCTGGCGGCGACCGGGTCGCGCTTCAAGATTTCGCACGACCGCCCGCTGACCAACTACGGCACGCCGACCGTGTCGACGGTGCAGAACAATCTGCAACTCGGCCCGTCGATCAACTACGACACCGATCTATTCGGCCGGATCCGTCGCGAGGTGGAAGGCGCCGCGGCCTCCGCGCAGCAGTCGGCCGACGACCTCGCCAACGCACGGCTGGTCCTCACCACCGATCTCGCCACCGACTATTTCTCGCTGCGTGAACTCGACGCCGAGATCGACGTGCTGAATCAATCGGTGAAACTGCAGCAAAAGGCGCTCGATTACGTCACGACCGAGCACGATCTCGGCTCGGTGTCCGGGCTCGACGTGTTGCAGCAAAAATCGCTACTCGATTCGACACGTGTGCAGGCGCAACTCTTGCTGAATCAGCGCGCGCAGTTTGAACATGCGATTGCCGCGCTGGTCGGTGTGCCTGCGCCGCAGTTCGCTATCGAACCCAAAGTGCTCGACACGCAGGTGCCGGCGATTCCGCTTGGCGTGCCGAGCGACGTATTGCAACGCCGCCCGGATATCGCATCGGCAGAGCGTGCGATGGCCGCGGCGAACGCGCAGATCGGCGTCGCCAAGGCGGCGTTCTTTCCGAGCTTGACATTGACGCCGGGCATCGGCTGGGAAAGCACGCAGTTCGCCAGTCTGCTCAGCGCGCCGACACTGGCGTGGACGCTTGGTGCAGCTGTCGGCCAGGTGCTGTTCGACGGTGGCCGCCGTGCGGCGAACGTCCAGTTTGCGAGCGAAGGTTATAAGGCGACCGAGGCGAACTACCGGCAAACCGTGCTCAACGCGTTCCAGCAGGTGCAGGACGGCATCACAGGCCTGTCGGTTCTGGACGGCGCGGCGAAGCAGTCGCACGAGGCGGTGACCGATGCGCAGCATTTGCTGGCGCTCGCCAACGACCGCTATTCGGGCGGCCTGGTCGCCTACCTCGACGTCATCACCGCGCAGCAGTCGTTGCTCACCAGCGAGCGTCAGGACGTGCAGATCCACGGCCAGCAGATGACCCTCTCTGTTTCGCTGGTGAAGGCGCTGGGCGGCGGCTGGGATGCCGGCACGGCCGTATCGGATGCCCAGCCGCCCAGCAACACAGCGGGCGCAGCGAACACAGCGAACACAGCGGACACGCAGGAGGCGATGGCTCCCGCGAAGTGAGCCGCCCGGCAATGACACGGCCAGACAGGAAAGAGCAAAACGAGGCGTTTCGTATAATGCAGAGACAAGGGGACGCGCATGAAATTGCTGATCGTTGAAGACGAGCATAAGGTGGTGGACTACCTGCGCTCCGGTTTGACAGAGCAGGGCTGGGTCGTCGACGTCGCGCTCGACGGTGAGGAAGGCATGCATCTCGCTACCGAATTCGATTACGACGTGATCGTCCTCGACGTCATGCTGCCCAAACGCGACGGCTTCAGCGTGCTGAAGGCGCTGCGCATGCGCAAGTCGACGCCGGTCATCATGCTGACCGCCCGCGATCATGTGAACGACCGCGTGCGCGGTCTGCGCGAAGGCGCCGACGACTACCTCACCAAACCCTTTTCCTTTCTCGAACTGGTCGAGCGGTTGCATGCACTGGCGCGCCGCACGCGTTCGCAGGAGTCGACGCTGATTTCCGTGGGCGATCTGTTCGTCGATCTGATCGGCCGGCGCGCCACCCGCGACGGCGTACGTCTCGATCTGACCGCCAAGGAATTCCAGTTGCTCAGCGTGCTGGCGCGCCGCCAGGGCGACATTCTCTCGAAGACCGCCATTACCGAACTCGTGTGGGATGTCAACTTCGACAGCCATACGAACGTGGTGGAAACCGCGATCAAACGACTGCGCGCCAAACTCGACGGCCCGTTTCCCTCGAAGCTGCTGCACACCGTGCGCGGCATGGGCTATGTGCTCGAAGTACGTGAAGAGGCGGAACAATCATGAACCGTTCTATCGCGCGCCGCCTGGCGGCGATGTTCGCGCTTGTGGCGCTGTTCGTATTCACGCTGGTCGGCACCGGGCTCTTTATGGTGTTGCGTACGCAACTCGAACACCATCTGCGCGAATCGCTCGACGATCGCACCGAGATCGCGCGCATCATCGTCTATCACGCGGTGACGCCGGAGAAATGGCGCATGGCCCGCGAAAAACTCACCGACATGATGCCGCACGACGGCAGCACCGTGTATTCGGTATCGAGCGACGATCCGTATTTTCACTATGGCAAGCCCGTCCAGGGGCCCGTGGTGTCGAGTTGGCAGGGCGGCTACGCGAGGGTTTCGCCGGTCGGCGGCGGCGCGGACATGCTGACCGTCACGGTGACGATACCCGCTTACGGCGCCCGTCCGCCCGTGCAATTGCAGGTTGCGGCCAGCTGTTTGCCCAACATCCGCACGATGCGCGTGTTCGGCTCGGCGCTCGCCGCGCTGTCCGCGTTGGGGAGTCTCGCCGTGCTGTTGCTGAGTTATTCGGTCACGCGGCTGGGTCTTGCGCCGTTGACGCGGCTGACGAGAGATGCATCCGCGGTAAGCCCGAATAACCGCTCACAGCGCCTGAATACGGCCGCGCTGCCGCTCGAATTGAACGATCTGGCCAACTCCTTCAACGGCGCGCTCGAACGTCTGGACGGCGCATACGGCCGCCTCGAGTCGTTCAATGCGGACGTCGCTCACGAACTGCGTACGCCGGTGACGATTCTGATCGGCCAGACCGAAGTGGCGTTGACGCGCAACCGCTCGGTCGACGATTTGCGCCACACACTGCAATCGAATCTCGAAGAGTTCGAACGCATGCGCACGATCATCAACGACATGCTGTTCCTCGCCCGTGCCGACCAGGGCGAGCGCGCGACGGGTCTCGTCGAAGTGTCGCTGGCTGCCGAAGTCGCGCATACGCTGGAGTTTCTGGAGATTCCGCTCGAAGAAGCGCGCGTGCATGCGCAGTTGCGCGGCGATGCGGTGACGCGCGTGAACCGCTCCCTGTTCGGCCGTGCGTGCACGAATCTGCTGATGAACGCGATCCAGCACTGTGCGCCGGGCGCGGCGATTACCGTGACGATCTCGAATGCGGCGGATCAGTTGCGCGTCGCGGTGGCCAACCCGGGCGAGCCGATCGAGCCGAGTGTGCTCGAACATTTGTTCGACCGGTTCTATCGTGCGGAAGTGTCTCGCACCAATAGCCGTGAAAACCACGGGCTGGGTCTCGCGATCGTGAAGGCGATTGCCGAGATGCATCGCGGCACGGTGTCGGCGCAAAGCGCAAACGGAATCAACACGTTTGCGTTTTCGATTGCGGCGTCGAGTGTGGAAACCAGCTTGCCGGCGGCGCGCACGAAGGCCGGTGTCCCTGCGGAAGCAGCGGCTTGCGTACCGGCAACGGCCACACGCGCAACGGCACATCCGCAGGCGTCAGGATCGTGAGGCCGTCGGGCTTGTCGAGTTCGGAGCCGATTTTCGCCAGCAGCTTGTTCGGCGCCACGCAAATGGAGCAGGTGAGGCCGGTCGCCTGATTGACGGGGTGCTTGATGCGCGCGGCGATCTCGCGGCAGGAGGGGGTACGTGCTAGAAATCCAGCGTGAACTGCGGTGACTCGTAGCCTTTCTTTTTTTCCCCCGCGCGTTGCAGGTTGCTGGCCTTGACCCCTAACAGCCTGATGGATTTGACAAGTTCGACCCGTTTCAGGCACTGAGTCGCCGCGTTACGCAACGCCTTGGCGTCCGCAACAGGTTCCAGAAGCGTGACATCACGCGTTATCGTCTGGAAGTCATTGAAGCGCAGCTTGATGCCGATCTTTCGCGCAAGATAGCCCTTTCGCTGCAGATCTAGCGCCACCTGTTCGCACAGACGGGTAAATGCGGCACCTAGTTCCTGTCTGTGCCGCACGGCGTGCAGGTCTTGCTCGAATGTTGTCTCCCGGCTCATCGAGACAGGCTCGCTGTGTGTCACCACTGGCCTATCATCAAGACCATGAGAGACCCTGCGGAGCCACGATCCATAGCTTCGTCCAAAGTGTTCGACTAGCCATCGCTCGTCGCGTGCGGCAATCTCGCCGATGGTTGTTATTCCGAGAGACTCAAGCTTTGCGCTGGCCTTCGGGCCAATGCCGTTGATTTTGCCGGCTGCCATCGGCCAAATCCTGGACTCCAAATCCTCAAATCTCAGGATAGTGACGCCGTCCGGCTTTTGCATGTCCGAACACAACTTTGCCAGAAGCTTATTTGGCGCAATTCCGACCGAGCATGTGAGACTTGTCGCTTCGAATACAGCGGACTTCAAGTTGCGCGCAACTTTCTCCGATGCGTCATCCAGCTGAGAGACGTCGGCGTAGACCTCGTCGATTCCGACATCCTCGATGGTCGGACTAACTGACCGAACTGCATCCTTGAACAGACGCGAGTAGTTTCGATACAGATCGAAGTTTACCGGAAGGAGAATGGCATTCGGCGCTAACCGGGCCGCTTTCATCGCTGGCATCCCGGAATGAACGCCCAGCGCTCGCGCTTCGTAGGTTGCGGTCGTTAAGACGCCTCTGCCCGTATAGTCGCGTAACCGGGAGAATTCACGGGTGCCGTCCGGCATTGTTCTCGGAGCATCCGACCGACGGCCTGCAACAACCATTGCTTGGCCTCGCAATTCGGGATACTGCGACAGTTCACAGGACGCAAAGAATGCGTCCATGTCGATATGGGCTATGCGCTTATCATCTGGCATGCGTTAATAAATCACTAGCAATCAATCGTTTTGTCGGGCCAACGCGACGTTCGTGGGCGGCCTTTTGACATGATTACGCAAGTTGCGGATCTTTAGAAGAACAACGTCTCGGCGTGGTTCAGCCAGGACGCGCGGGCCGGCCCATTCGGAAGCCTGCGATACAGCAGGAACCCCAGCTGAACGGTCGGCAAGCCTTCGACGAGGAAGAGCCAGTGCCATTCATGCATGCCGGCCTTCCGCATCATCCAATCCAGTCCTGATGCAGCTCGCAGACAAATTTAGCCGCCTCGGAAAACCCGCAACGAACCGAGTTAAAACACGCCATGAACCAACCGGTAGCGCACGCGGCTCATGTACTCGCGATAAGTCGCGTCGTTCGAGAGCAATTGCTCTTCCCTCACGATCCGTACGATTTGCAGCGTCCACTGGACGACCAGGACGACGACATTGCGAACGCCGAAGTTGGCAACGAGAAAGCCGATGTCCGTGACCAGATAGCCCAGGTACAACGGATGGCGAACAACCCGATACGGTCCGGCCACGATGACGCCGCGATTGGCCGGCAAAAGACCGAACGAACGCCCTAGCGACCACTTTGCATAGATCTGCACCGAAACCCCGGCAACCTGAATGACTGCGGCCAGCCCTTCCGGAACCAGCTTGATGCCGGGTGTAATCTGGAACGCGAGAAAGTAAAAAGTTGCGCAGACGGTCACGACGAGGCTGAGCGGATTCCAGTCACGCTCGCGCGGGACGCGGGCCAACACGGCCAGCACGACGGTCAACACCTCTGCAAACGCGAAAACCAGCAGCGTGACCCGCGATGGGTCTCTCACGTATTGATGAATGCTCATGGCGACGAACAGGCCTAGCAGCGGCACGGTAAGCGCTCGCACAACGACTTCCGCCGTAAGTTGCGCGCGTGTGAGGGCCTTATTCATGGATCGGAACGGATCGTTGGTTCAGGAGCATCGCGGCTGGCGCCTGCGGTAGTGGAAGACATTGCGTCACTGCGCGAGACGCGGCGGAACATACGCCCCGTAATAAGGGCCACCCTGTCCGGCGCCGCCGGTCACTTTGAGATTCGTTATCAGATGGCCCTGGATGTATTTACCGCTGCCGCCGACTGCAACATCGATGTGGAAAGCGGCGAAACCGACAATCGTTTCTGTCGACGACGCCAGGCTCTGCACAACCGGTACCAGCACATCGACGTTGGCTGGAACCGAACTGTAAAGTGTCGTCTTGGCGCCGGGTTCAAGCCAGATGGAATTGCCGATGCTCAAGCCAGTCGGATTTCCGCTACTCATGAGAGCACGCATCGTCGGCACGTCGTTCGCATCCGTTGCAAATGATGTCCACTGTCCGCCCGAGCAGCTGCCGTAGAGCGAGTCGTTGGTGATCTGAAATGTATAGGCTTGCCCAGTCGACGGATCGATCGCCGGCGCCCCAGTCTGGGCATTCCAGTACAGGTCGAAAAGGCATTTGTCCAGCGCCACGGGGAACAAACCACCTGGCCCCACATAGCCCGGCGCCGAAACCACCGCCACCGCAGTCGCAGTCACGGCGGTGGTGTACACGCCGAAAAGGGGAGCAAAGAAAAATACCAGTTGCCCGCCATTCAATCCTGTCGCGCGCGAAACGGTGACTTGCACCGCCGGGCTATCGTACGCGCCGGGTGTGATAGTCGAAGACTGCATGCCGGCGGGAGACCGGGTCAAATTCCAGTAACCGCTCTGTACCGTCGCATTAGCCAAAACTATGTGATCCGAAGCATTGAGCTTGACAGCGCTGGCGGCAGCGGCAACAGCGGCGCTCCAGCCAGGCGCCGACGTTCCGGAAGACAGCGCGCTTGCTCCCGCGAGGGCGGCGGCATCCGCCGCGGTCTGCAACTGGTCCTGGGCGAGATAGTAGTGCCCGATATCCACTGAAAACGCTGCGAAAGCCAGCGCCATGAATACAAAAAAAACCAGCACAAAGCTTATCGTCCCACCCTGACGGCGACGCTGGGCAAGCCTGCTGGTGGCCCGGTTGTGTGTGACGCAAGGCGCGTGGCGCGCGGGAAGCATCGGGGTGGTCATGGCCTATTCGTAAATCATGACGGCTGTTGCATTCAGAACGACGGGGGCAACCAGGGCACTAAACTGCGAGCCGAGCAGCAGACCCTGATAGGTGTACGAAACCGCGACCTGAAGTGTGCTTCCGGAGGTCGCTCCGTTCGATTGCGTCACCGTGACGGTTGGCGAGGTTGCGCTCCCGCCAGAGACCAGGCTGTTCTGCGCGTAGGAGACTGTGAGGGAGGCGATCTGGCTCGTCGTCAGCGGTGGCACCTGGACTACGATGCCGGCTCTGGCGCCCGCACGGGCCGCGTTCGTAATGACGGCGTCGTCATAAAAAATCAGATTGACGTCGATGATTCCCACCAGAATCATGACCAGAAACGGCAGCAGAATGGCGAATTCGATTGCCGCCGATCCTCGGCTCGCGCGAGGCACCCGGCTTGCACGGTTAGGGTAGGGCATCGACATTCCGGGTTTCATCGCACGGTCATAGATGGATTCGTGCCGGACGCGGTGTCGCTCGACGTCGCGCCTGAGCCTGTCGACGCCGGCGTCGCCGGCCTTGCCATCCGGTCGCGTTGAATCTCATAGAAGCGAAGGTTGTCCTGTACGGAGGCTTTCGGCAGATCCTGTCCGAGGATGGCCGCCGCTGCTTCCGGATTGCCGAGCAGGCCGTACGCGAGCGCGAGATCCTGGCGCGCCTGAGGCGGCGCACCGGGATAGCGCGTCACGTCGAGCAATACATTCGCGCCGTCACGCGGATTGCCCCCCAGCGTCAGCGACAATCCAAGGTTGACGCTCAGGCCCGGATCGCCAGGGCTGGCCTTGAGCGCCTGCCGCAGCACGGCTTGCGCCGCGATGTGATCGCCCTTCAGATCGAGCGCCGCACCGAGGCCCGCTGAAGCGAGCGGCTCGTCAGGCTTCAGGGCCAGTACTTTTCGATAGATCGAGATCGCATCGTCAAAGCGCCGCTGACGAATGGCCACGCGCGCGGTGCCGATCATCGGCGCGGTCGCACTGGGGGCGCTCTGCAGTGCCCGCTCGTAGTAGACGGCCGATCGAGTGAAGTCGCCCACAGCGTAGAGTGTGTCGCCGAGGCCAGTCAGGCCGGCAACCGAGTGGGGGTCGGCGGCCACGACCTTTTCGTAGAGCGTCGTGGCCAGCTCCACGTTGCCCGAGTCGAGTGCCGTGCCGGCAATGCGAAGCTCGCCCATGCGGTCAGGCATCTGGTTGCGGGGCTCCACATGCGCTTCTGAGACGCGATATGTCGTCGTGCAGGCGCCCGCCGCGACAAGTGCGCCGGCGCAGCAGCAAGCCAGCCTGACAAGCCGTGCCACCCGGCGCACCGCGCGTCGGTGCGCCGCGAGCACACGAAGGTCGATTCGCAGTTCTATGGTTTTCATTGTTTGGCGAAGAACTCCAGAACTTGAATAACTGCCGGACCGGCTGCAATGACGACAACCGCCGGCAGAATGAACACCATCATCGGCAGCACCATTTTCGGTGCGAGCTTGGCGGCCTTCTCCTCGAGCCCAACGATATGGGCCAGTCGCTCGGTACGAGACAAGGTTCGCAGCGCCTGAGTGATCGGCGTGCCATATCGCATTGACTGTGTCAGCGCGGAAATCAGCGCGCGAATTGACGGCAGGTCGATCCGCTCGGCAAGCCCGCGCAGCGCACGCTCGCTGTCGCCGGATAATTTCAGCTCGTCGGCGGTCAGCGAAAACTCCTCCGAGAGCGGCGGGCAGATGGAAGCCAGTTCATTGGCGACCCGGCGAATGCTCACCGCCAGGCTGTTGCCGGCATTGGTGCAGATCACCAGCAGGTCGAGCGCGTCGGGCAGACAGGACGCCATGGCGCGACGGCGCCGTTCGGCAAGCAACGCGAGCACATATTCCGGGACGATCATCCCGACCATGAATACGAACACCATCAGGATTGCGCGCGCGGCGGCATAGCGGCCGACGACGGGCATGTGCGAACCCAGCATGACCGCCAGCGTCGCACACACAATGCCAAACAGGAACTTGACCGCGACCAGAACGGGAACGGCAAGTTTTCCGCGGTGACCGCCGCGGACCATCTGTCTGCCGAGTTCTGCGCGATACTTCGCGTCGAACAGCGGCAGCTTGTTCCCCAGCGTCGCCAGGCGTCGCATCAGCTGCGCGCGCAGTCTGGGATCGTCGCCATCCACGTCGACCGGCGCACTGTCCAGGCGCTGGCTGAATGCCGCCTCGCGCGCGCGTTCGGCTATCCTGCCGCGCCTGCCGCCGCGCTTCACGGCCCACCATAGCGCTAGCACGCCGAACCATGCCAGCAGCATCAGAAGGTTGAGCAGTGTCTCGAAGCTGGCTGGGCTCATCGTGAGGTATTGAGTTTGGACATCCCGTTGATCACAGCGATGCCGACCACGACTGAGATCGACGCGAACGTCAGCAGCTTCTGCCCGGTGGGCCGGTCGAACAGCACCATGACGTAAGCGCGATTCAGGCCGTACAGGCCAAGCATGATGACAACCGGAATGGCGGCTAGAATCCGGGTCGTGATCCGCGCTTCCGCGGTCAGCGCCTTCGTTTTCATGCGGATCTCGCCGCGTGTGCGGACAATGGCGGCCAGGTTTTCGAGCGTTTCCCCGAGTTGGCCGCCCGTCTCACGCTGCAAAAGCAGGCACACGCAAAAGAACGAGAAGTCAGTGACTTCGATTCGACGCATGGCCACCGCTAGCACTTCTTCCAGGTCGATCCCAAGCTGCAGCGCGTCGCCCATCAACCGGAATTCGTGACGAAGCGGCTCGGGACATTCGTTGGCAGCCGCACCGATGACGTGGGTGACAGGCACGCCCGCGCGCACCGCTCGCACGATCATGTCGATCAGGTCCGCGAAGCCATCCAGGAAGCGTCGCCGGAAGCGGGCGACAAGAAAACGATAGGCTTGCACCGCGGCAATGAGGGAAAGTGCGGGCGGCATCAACAGTTTGACGACGCCGGGAAGCGGCATGAAACGCGTCATTGCCAGCGCGAGGAGCGCACCAGCGATCGCGGCGCCGATCACGATACGAAGGCCGCTCGCACCGGCGACCGTCCTGATGCGGGTGATTTTTGGCGCGAGCCAGCGGCTGACGGCATTGCCGCGCCGGTTCACCTTGAAGAGGGACGCGTCAAAGCGGCCTGCAGCCGGGGCGAGCCCCCCGTCCTGAACCAGAAAAGATCGAAGCATGCGCGCCCTGATCCGCGCGTCGGGCCGGTTGTTTCGCATCTCCTGAACGGTAAGCACAAGCAGGCCGAGCAACAGCGCGCAAGCGAACGAGGAGAGGGTGACGAGGTCGATCGGCGTCATGGTGCCATGGCCTCCAGCAGCGCGTCTTCGACGCCGTAATAGGCGGCACGCTCGCAAAAAGCAGGTCTGAGCGCCGCCGTTTCGAAGACACCCTTGACTTCTTCGTTGTAGGCGCTCGCGTCGTACCGGAATGTGAAGAGATCCTGGGTGATGATGACGTCGCCTTCCATGCCGACCAACTCCGTGATGCGCGTCACGCGCCGCACGCCGTCGCGCATCCTTTCGATCTGCACGAGCAGATGGACCGCACTCGCAATCTGCCGCCGGATCGACATGAGCGGCAGATTGCCGTTCGCCATCATGACCATGCTCTCGAGCCGGGTGATCGCGTCGCGCGGGGTGTTCGCGTGGATCGTCGTCATCGAGCCGTCGTGGCCAGTGTTCATTGCCTGCAGGACGTCGAACGCCTCCGGCCCCCGCGTTTCGCCGAGGATGATCCGGTCTGGCCGCATCCGCAGCGCGTTGCGCACCAGATCGCGCTGGGCGACGCCGCCAAGCCCCTCCGCATTCTCAGGGCGCGTTTCGAGGCTGACGACATGCGGTTGCTGCAGCTGCAGTTCGGCTGCATCTTCGATCGTAATCACGCGTTCGCGATCGCCGATGAAGTGGGACAGCGCGTTCAGCAAGGTGGTCTTGCCCGAGCCGGTGCCGCCCGACACGATGATGTTGAGGCGGCACGTGCTGGCGAGCTTGAGAACATTGCTCATCTGCACCGACATGTTGCCCTGCTGCGCCATCCGATGCAGCGTGATATTGCGCTTCGAAAACTTGCGGATCGCGATACAGGCGCCGTGAATCGCCAGCGGTGGCAGGATGACATTGACCCGGCTGCCGTCGGCAAGGCGCGCATCGACCATCGGACTGCTTTCGTCCACCCTGCGGCCCACGCCGGCCGCGATGCGCTGTGCCACGTTGACGACGTGGGCGTTGTCGCGGAACTTGTACGGCGTCAGTTCCAGCCGGCCATGGCGTTCGACATAGACCTGATCGGGGCCGTTGACGAGCACGTCGGTCACGCTGTCGTCCGCGAGAAGCGGCTCGATCGGACCCACGCCGAACATGTCGTTGAGCAGTTCGCTGACAATCTGGCCCTGCTCCGAAATCGTGATATTCAGCCGCTCATGCGCAGCGATCTCCAGGACGAGCTGTTCGACGCCGGGTTTCATCTGCTCGCGCGTCTTCCCGACCGCGGCAGACGCGTTCATCGAGGTGAATACGCCATTGCGGATGATCCTGAACAGGTCCGAGCGGACCAATGCCTCGTTACCCTCCGCTAACGCCGGGCGCTCCGGCAAAGTCGCGAGCGCTGCGTCCGCCCGGACGGGAGGCACAGCAATTAGCCTCGCGCCTGTATCTGCCTGGGTCTCAAGGGCGTCTGGCTGGGGTGGCTGCTTTTGCCCGAACATCAGCGTCTCCTGATTCCGAGCTTCTGGAGAAACGTGCGCTCGGCGGCCATATGCTGGCCGGTGAGATCACTGCCAATACGCCTGATCGCCTGATTGAAACCGTTGGCCGCTTTTTCGTCGGGCGCCTCGCCGAGATTCTCGGCGATCGATACGGCCTTCACTTCGAACGGCACTTCATACAGGACGGTGCGTCCGACGGCCGCCATGAAATCGGCGGGCTGCACCTTGCCCGCGGTCACGGCATTGGGGCTATTGAGCAGCAGCGAAGCAGCCGGATTGTTGTCGCGGTCCTCGATGTAGCGCAGCAGGCGGACTGTCTCGCGTGCGGAATGCACCGAGCGGTCGGCAACGAGGTAGACACGCGATGCGTGGTTGAACGCTTCGCCCGCGAGCGGATCGGCGTGGTTTCCCACATCGAGCATCACATAATGGAAACTGTCGTGAAGCACCTCGAGCACGCGCTTGAGCGCGCCAGCCTGGAACGGCCTTGGGGCACCGTAGTCCAGTTCGGAAGACAGGACGAAAAGCCGGCTCCCCTTCGCGACGAGCGTGCGTTCCACATACTGCGGATCCAGCCGGTGCACGTTCTGCAGCACGTCCATCAGGCCGTTGTTGCTCTGGATGCCAAGCATGCTGTTCGCGGCGCCGCCGTACACATTCAGGTCGACGTAAGCGACCCGGCGATGCGTGTCTTCGGCCAGACGGCGGGCGAGATTCAGGCCGATGGTCGTGACTCCAACGCCGCCTCGCGATCCGACGAGTGCAATCGTCTTGCCGGCACGGTTCTGCACGACGGGATTGATCTTGCCCTCGGCGACGCTGACCGTCCGCTTGAGCAGTTCGACGGTCAGCGGCTTGACCAGATAGTCGCGTACCCCGAGCTTGAGCAAATTGCGAAAGAGCCCGACGTCGTTGCGCTCACCCAGCGCCACGACCTGAACCGATGGTTCGCACACTTCGGCGAGCCGCCCCAGGTCCGAGAGCGGCATCGCCGAGGCATGCAGGTCGACCAGCAGGAATAGTGGCGAGCGTTCGATCTTCGAGAGGTAGAGAATCGCGTCTTCTATACCGCCGATCGCCACGTGCGCGTGCGGCATCGCCTGCTCGAGCACATAGTTTTTTAGCACCTGTTCCGTGTTGTGATCCGCTACGAACGCAATGAAGTCGACGGCCCGAATCGCTGTCGTGCCTTTGCGGAAACTGAAATCTGTGCTCATGTTGACCTTAGGTGAGTTTCACACGCATCAACGGGAATCACGCGTCGTCGTCTTGTCGAGCGGTGTCACGTGCTCGGTCTGATAACGGTGCACCGCGCTTGCCGCCACGGCGGCGTCGGCCGGTCCGAGCGATTCGGGCTTGACGATGTCCTGCGGATAGGCAAGCTGTGCCGCGAGGTTCGTATAAGTCGCGCAGCCCCACGCCATGTCAGGGCGCTTCCAGCCGGCGTCGGTCAGGATCGATGGGCGAGCCAGACTGGCACAATCGGGCGGCACGGCAAGCTGCCCGTCGAACCGGATGACCGACGCGTCAGGCATCGATCTCGGTGCCCTGAAGCATCCGCTGACGCCGGCCGTGACACTGCAAACCAGCATGAGCGCAATTAGTCGTGCAGAAATCATGGCTGTTTCGCTCAATATCAATAGACATACCCGGCTGCACCGACGAGGCGCGGTTGCCCGGACGGGGTAGAAGCCTCGCCGGACTCATGTCTGAAGCTGTACTCGACATCGCTGCTCGGCGACATGAGTGAATCGAGTGGCGTACGAAGCCTGGCTGGATCTGTCGGTTCGACGAGATAGGGCGTCACGATGATGACGAGCTCGGTCTTGTTGTTCAGGTAATTGGTCGACGAAAACAGCTTGCCGAGAATCGGAATCGATCCCAGGCCCGGCACCTGCGAAACGATGTCGGTCGTGTTGGTTTGCAGCAAACCGCCGATGGCGAAGCTTTGCCCGCTTGCGAGCTCGACGGTGGTGTCGGCTCGGCGCACGCTCAACCCCGGCACCGTGATGCCATTGGTGGTGACACTCGCGGTCGTGTCGATCTGACTGACTTCCGGGCGGACTTTCAGGCTGATGCGGTGCTCGTTGATCACCGTCGGGGTGAAATCGAGTTTTACGCCGAACTGTTTGAACTCCACGGTAACCGAGCCGTTGTTGGTCTGCGCTATCGGAATTGGAAATTCGCCGCCTGCGAGAAAGCTGGCCGTTTGCCCGGACAAGGCCACGAGGTTTGGCTCTGCAAGAACAGTCAGCAAGCCCTCCTGGCTCAATGCGTCGACCATTGCCTGAATGCTCGTGCCACGGCCCCTCTGAACCGTACCGAAGCCGAAGACAGCAGCTGCGGAGAATTGCCCGACCGTCGAGCCGACCGATGCCCAGTTGATCCCCAACTGCTCCGTGACGTTCCGGTCTACTTCGGTGATGCGAACGCGCAACTGCACCTGAAGCGGCCGATCGATTGTGATGCGATTGACGAGCACTTCCTTGTCGGCCAGATAGGGCGAAATCGTCTGCACCACGGCATCGGCATCGGCGGCCGACGGCGCCTCGCCTGAAACCAGCAACGAACCGGGACTGGCTGTCAGTTTCACGTGCAGGTTCGGAAAGCGCGCGGCGATCGCGCTGCGCAGCGAATCCATGTCGCGGCCGACAACCACTGTCCGTTGAAGCAGTGTCTTGTTGTCCGCACCTAGCACGTACAGTGTCGTTGTACCTGCCTTCTTGCCCAGCACGAAGACCACCTTCGGAGAGGGCACGTGGACATCCGCGATCGTGGGGTCGGCGACGAACACAGCGGTCGCGTTCTCGCCTAGACGCACGAGGGTGCCCTTGCCGGCGTCCACGGCCAACGCTCCCTGTGAACGCAGAGGCCTGTCAGCCACGGTGGGGTCCGGTCCCGGCGGCAGGGCCGCGCGAACAGGCGCCTCCTCGCCGTAGACGGCAAGCGCGCTAGCCCCGCTTATCACGGCGCAAGCCGTGAGCTTCAAACCGATGCCACCAGGACTCAAACCCGGACTCAACTTTGTTGTCATGGCGTTCCATCCTTGCGAGTGGACGCTATGCCCTCTCGGCGCGTCAGTGCAGTGCTGGGAGAGACGGCAGTGGCGGTACGTTGTTTCCTGCGGTACCGCTTGACTGTGCGACGCTGGACGGCGCGTCGCTCCTGTCGGAACCTCTGTATATCGTCACGGTGGGCGGTAAGGCCGATCCGGAACGGGTGGCAATGAGCTGAGGGCCTCGTGCTCGCGGCAGATCGCGCACGGCGCGTGAAATGTCTCCGGCCCAAACGGGCGGCGGCAGTGAGTCGGCCGGCACGGACGCGGCAGGATCCCGGGAAACGGTCGCGAAGCTGCGCAAGGCGAGCGACAGGCTGCCGAGGCGCGCGGCGACGGCAACGACTTCGCCCATCCGTGGCGTGACCTCAAGCGTCACAGTGCGGGCGCGGTTGGTGACATCCGGGGTATCGCCGCTCTTTGGACGCTGTATTTCCGAGCCGACCGCAAGCACCCGAACATGCTCGACGACGGTTTCGCTCGACACGGCGAGGTCTGGCGAATCAGTCCGGCGGTCCATCTGCTGCGTCAGCAACAGGTCCACGTAGTCGCCGGGCTGGATCAGTCCGGCATTACCCGATACGTCGTCGACGGCGACCGACACTGCTCGCATCTCAGGTTTGAGCGTGGCGGCAAGAAAGCCGGGGGCGCTTGGCAGGATGACGTCGTCAGCGACAACCAGGGTCCCGTTCGTTATCGGGCGACGCAAAAGCGCCCCCTTGAGTTCAACCGCGCCGGGTGCCCCGTAGACAACGGCATTGGGGGGAGTGTCGGTGACGGGCAACGGCTTCCAGGTAAGATCCTCGTCCCGTAGAAGCAGGCCCTGCGGAAGATCGGCGGCACTGACACGGACCTTTTCGGTGCTGGGCACGGCCGTCGGCGCACGCGCCACGCTTGCGACCACGACCCGAACGATCAGGGCGATCAGAGTGGCGCAGGCAATAAGCAAACCCACTTTGATGATGTTGGACATAGAGACGCCGTCCTACCGCATCGAAAGCAAGGGCAGCACGGAAGGCAACACGATGAGTGAGCCGCCCCCGAGTGCAAGCGCTACACCATAGGGCACGCCTCGCGCTCCCGAAAACATGGCGAGCGTGCGCATCGAGGGCGAGTTCTGCTTCGGGTCCATGTGCCGCGTGGCAAGACTGATCAGGGAAATGCCCAGCCCGATGACCGAGATGAGGGTCAGGGCTGGCAAAGCGAGACTCCGTCCAAGCCACAGGAAGACAATCGACGCCAGCTTTGCGTCGCCTCCACCCAGCACATTCGCCGCGAACAAGGCGGCGCAGACCACCAAAACGGCAAACGCCAGCAGCAGATGGGCAAGCACATCGCCGATGGGCATGCGGATGACGACAGCGTTGATAAAAAACAGTGTGCCGATCATCAGGATCATCCTGCTCGGGAGGCGGCGACAACGCACATCGAAAGCCGCGAGCCACAGCAGCACGCAAAACACGACGAGGCGGATGGCGATAGATAGTAGCGACACAATCAGCACGGCTCCCGAGAACATGAAGATTGGGTGGAGGCTGCGAAAAGCAGGTGCGTCGAGCCTCCCGGTTGCGTGAATTACGCTTTGTTCTGGGATGCCGTGACACTCGTGAACAAACTGGTAAACATTGTGCTGACGTTGGTGTTGAAGGCGGCCGCCATGCCCCCGAGTGCGAGGACGACGATGCCCGCCAGAACCGCGTATTCCATGGCGCTGACGCCACGCTCGTCACGAACAAATGCTTTCAGAAAGGTGTGCATTTTTTTCTCCTGTAACAAGAGGGAGGGGCAGCCTAAATGAATGAGTAACTGGCCCGACGTGAAAAATCGAACGGTCTATTAAAACAGTCTGATCCCATGAGTAAGCGGCGTATGGCGCCATTCGACGGTTAATGGAACAATGAGCATGCGCGAAGGGAAACACCTCCCGGATTAAAATTAGACATCCTTATTTATATGCGTGTTGAATATTATTCGGTCATGTCTACATCCGGCGCTCTCCTGGGTGCCTATGAGAAATAAAGAATGCTTACATTATGTCCGCACATTGGCCGCAGCCAGGAAGCCAGCGTCTTGCCTGTTCTCATCGTATAGTAGGACAATTTGTGAGAAAGAGAACATTTCTGTTTATAAAACGCTTGCTCAACAGAAGTCTCGAGTTCCGGGCGGAACTACACGGACCTTGAACCGGGTACTGTAGTGATTCACGTGGTAGCCGCCGGCAGCGTGGCTCACTTAAAGCCGCGGGAACGACACCCGACTCGCGCAGCCAGCCTTGCACCGCTTCGACCATCGCGGCCGGTGGATGATCCCAAGCTTGTTTCGCCCATCATCGTGAGCATGCGGATGCTCTACGAGTCGGCGGATATTCGGGCGATGCTGGAGCTGATGTACGGACTGTACGATGAGGAAGAGATGACCTGCATGCCGCCGCACGGCGGGTGAGGGCGAGATTTGCCCGTTGCCGTATCCGCCTGCCGCACCCGCCTGAAGCAGGCTGCGGCAGGCAGCTGGCTATTACTGCTTGATGCCTTCCGTCTGAATATGCAGCGTGGTCTGCATCTTGAAGCCATAGGTCTTGCCGAAGTCGATGCCGAAATCGTCGCGATTGAACGTCGCGGTCGACTCGGTGCCGCACACTTCGCGCTTGATCATCGGGTTCATGACGCAATTGAACGATACGATCTTCAGGTTGACCGGCTTGGTCACGCCATGCAAGGTCAGCGTGCCGATCACTTCCACGGGCTTGCCGCCGTCGAAGCGGATCTGCGTGCCCTTGTAGGTGGCGGTCGGGTACTTGGCGACGTCGAAGAACTTGTCGCTGACCAGTTCCGCGTCGAGCTTGTCGTTACCGATATCCACCGAGCTCAGATCGATCGTCACGTCCGCCGTGCCGGTCTTCGCCGCGCGATCCAGCACCACGGTGCCGCTGTTCTTGTTGAACTTGCCGCGCCAGATCGACAGTCCGCCGAAGTGGTCGGTTTCGAAGCTCGGGTAGGTGTGCATCGGGTCAAGTTGATACGTATCGACGGCGGCCATTGCGTTGAACGACATGGCTGCGGTCAGCGCGCCTGCGGCGAGCAAAAGTTGCTTTTTCAAGTGATTCTCCAGGTTTCAGAAAGGGATGCGACGCTTCGCTGTGTCCAGTTATTTCTTCGAAGCGACAATATGAAATTTGATGACGACTTCGTCGGCGACAACCGACGTGTCTTTCCATTCGCCCGTACCGACATCGAACTGCGAACGTTTGATCGGCAATGCGCCGTCGAAGGTTTGCGTGTTGCCCAGGCTGGCGATGGTGACCGGCACGACGACGATCTGCGATTTACCTTTGATGGTGAGCTTGCCGGTGACCTTGTACTGGTTGCCGCCCGCCGGCGCGATCGCGCTCGAGACGAACGTCGCGGCCGGATAGGCCGCGCTATCGAACCATTCCTTGCCCTGGGCCTGCTTGTTGTAGTCGTCCGCGCCGAGGTCGTAGCTGCCGGTGTCGATCGACACATTGGCGTTGCCGGCGGCCGGCTTGGCCGGATCGAAATTCAGCTGCGCCGAAAACTTCTTGAATTTGCCGTCCACCGGCACATTCATCTGCTTCGTCGTTGCAATAACGCTGCTTTTGCCCGTGTCGACATCGGCGTGCGCGAGACCTGCACCGAAGAAAGAGACGGCGGCGACGCCGGCCAGAACGGCGTGATAAAAATTTGATTTCATAGTGGTACGCATCCTATCGAATCCAGGCGCGCAAATTGCACGCCGATGGGAATTAGATTGCCAACAGGCTGTAGCTAATTGCCGGCTACTCGCCGGTCATTCGTATGTTATTTGAGGAACGGAATCATCCGTGCGAGTAATCCGTCGCGGTCGACGAATTGATGCTTGAGCGCCGCGAGTACGTGCATGGCCACGAGTGCCAGCAACGTGTAATTGAGCAGCACGTGGACCGTGCGCAGGCCTGCCTTGAGCGCCTGGTCAGGGCCGATGAGGGTGGGCAGCGGCACGATGCCGAGGTACACCACCTGAATGCCCGAGGCCGAGCTATAGAAGTAGCCGGACAGCGGAATCGCCAGCATCAGAACATAGAGCGCGCCATGCACGAGATGGGCGGCAGCCTTCTGCCACGTGGGCGTAGCGCTATCGAGCGCCGGCGCGCGGTGAGTGGCGCGCCACAGCACGCGTGCCACGGCCAGCACGAAGACGGTCACGCCGATCCACTTGTGCCACGAGAAGTACTTCAGCTTGGTCGGCGTGAAGCCATGGATATCGGTCATGATCCAGCCGATATAAAACCCGCAGATGATCAGTAACGCGATGAGCCAGTGCAGGGCGACGGCCGGGCCGCTGTAATGCTCGATATCTGAAGGACGGGGTTTCATGGGTTCATGCTCGCTATTCGTGGTGCTGGCCGCGTGCGGTGTGTCGCGTGTGAATGCGGATAGTAGAGATGTCAATAGGAGCCGACTAGCCGGGGAGAAGAGAACAGATTGTTCTAGCAGTGACGTTAATGTGGATGGAGTGAACGTGCGCGGCGGCCTGAATGGGATGGCACACGAGGCGCCCCACTCCCCGGCGGCATTTCGGTCATGGGTTATGCTGCAAACTTCACTACCGCGCTCGCGCGCCATCAGAATCCAGGGACCTGCTTGGTGAATTCCGTCTTCCTGTCTTGGGGTATCGCCATGGCCGCCACGGCCGGCGTCATCACCCGTCCGTTCAAATGGCCCGAGGCGGTGTGGGCCGTCGCCGGCGCGTTATTACTTGTGTCGTTGAAGCTGCTTCCCGTCGATCTGGCAATCGAGGCAGTCGGCAAAGGCACGGACGTCTACCTCTTCCTGTGCGGCATGATGCTGCTCTCGGAAGTCGGGCGTCGCGAGGGTCTGTTCGACTGGGTCGCTGTATTCGCGGTCAACCACGCCAAAGGCTCGCCGAGGAGGCTCTTTCTGCTGGTCTATCTGGTCGGCGTGGTCATCACCGCCTTCCTTTCCAATGACGCCACCGCGGTCGTTCTCACGCCGGCCGTATTTGCCGCCGCTAAAAAAGCGAAGACCCATCCACTGCCCTTGCTCTTCGTCTGCGCGTTCATTGCGAACGCTGCGAGCTTCGTGCTGCCGATCTCGAACCCGGCCAACATCGTGCTGTACGGCAATCACACGCCCGCGCTCGGCGCCTGGCTGATGCGCTTCACGCTGCCTTCGCTGCTGTCGATCGCTGCGACCTATGTGCTGCTGCGGTGGACCCAGCGCGAGGCGCTCGCCGGCACCTGCGAGGCCGATCTCGAGCCGCTCGAGTTGTCGTCGAGCGGGCGCGTTGCGCTTGCGGGTATCGCGGTGACGGCCGTTGTGTTGCTGACGGTTTCCGCCTTCGATGTCCCGCTTGGCCTGCCCACCGCGATACTCGGCACGCTGACCGCCGCGGTCGTGCTGATTCAGGAGCGCAAATCGCCGTTGCCGATGATCCAGGAAATATCATGGAGCGTGCTGCCGTTGGTCGCAGCCTTGTTCGTGCTGGTCGAAATGCTCGATCACACCGGCGTCATCAAGACATTCGTCAATCTGCTGCAAGACGCGACACAACGCAGCGAGCTCGCGACGGCCGGCTGGGCGGGCAGCATCATCGCGATCGGCAGCAATCTGATGAATAACCTGCCGGCGGGTCTGATCGCGAGTTCGACCGTGACGCAGGCGCATAGTCCGGAGCGCGTGATCGATGCGTTTCTGATTGGCGTCGATCTGGGGCCGAACCTGTCGATCACCGGCTCGCTCGCAACGATCCTCTGGCTCAACGCAATTCGCCGTGAAGGCGAAGACGTGAGCTTCATGAAATTTTTGAAAGTAGGCGGAGTGGTGATGCTGCCGGCCCTCACGCTGGCGCTTGCCGCGCGAATCCTGATTTTCTGATGAATCGGGCGCAACACGCGGCGGCGGCCTTGACGCCGCGTGTCATCCGCGCCCGCTCAGCGATTGCCGTCGATCGCCGGTGGTGCGCTGGCGGTCAATCGCGTCTTCGCTCTTCGCCGTCACCGTCACCGTCACCGTCACCGTCACCGCCAGCGTCATGGCCAGGTGCCCGTCGAACGCATGCGCGGCATGGCCGCCGGCGTTTGCGCGGACTGCTCGAGTGAGCGCAGCGCGGCATCAAGCCGCGCGAGGCGTGCGCGCTGGATCGGCATCAGCGATGTTTTAGGAAGCGTGCCCAGCCGATTGCGCCAATACGACAGCGGAATGCGATCGTTGGCGGAGATCAGCTTGAATACGTGTTCGAGATGGGCAATCTCTTTGTCTATATCTTGATAGCTCATCTAAATTCCCGAAAATGAAGTGGATGGACGATGAACCATGCAGGCGGGATGCCGCCAGTTGGACAGATATGTCTAACCAATGGATGCGCCTGGCGTTGGTGAAGGTTCCAGCAAGTGCCGTGCCCGCACTCCGCGAGGGTGAGTCGGCATCCAGATTTCAAATGCCCCTTCGACACCAGCGCGCCGATGGTCCAGTTCATTGCGCAACTCAGTGCGCTGCGCAGGCAGAACAAGGTGTTATCGCGCGGCACGGGGATGGCCTGTCGGGACTTGCATTCGGCACATTTAACATTTAACGCGGCACCGCCATGACGGGCTGCGCGTAGCTGACGGCAGGAGCGGGCACGATCGCGTAGCTGGTCGGCTCGGGCACCACGACCGTCGTGTACGCGGTGACAGGTTTTGTCGGCAGCGGCACGGGCGTGCCAACCGCGACAGCAACGGCAACGGGAGCCGGCGGGGGCGCCACCACATAGACCGGCCTGACCGGCGCGTAGTAATAGACGGGGCGTGGCGGCGGCGCGTAGACCACGGCAGCGGGCATATAGACGACCACCCGGGCGAACGCCGTCGACGACCAGGCGAGACCGATGGCGGTGAAGGTAGAGGCGCAGACGAGGCGAATACTCACTTGATGCTCCTGAGACGTTTTGAACGGCGCGGCGCGTCTTCCGGTGAAGAGGCAATGCGGCTGGTTCGGATTGCTTGAGAGTCCGCCCGAACCGTTGAGGCGTTTGAGGCGCTTGAGCTGCTTGAGCTACTTGTTGCGCCGGCAGACGAAAGATACGCAAACCGCGTTCGAAACGGCAGCGCGAACTTATTTCATTCAATGTCGCGCGAAAGTGGGGCAGGAGATAAGCGTGCAGGTGTATGAAGCGCATGTTGTGTTGCGGCGCCGGCGCACATGCCTGCCGCGTCGGCGCTACGAAAACCATGACATACGGCGACATGATTCTGAAATTGCCTTGCGCCGGTGCTTCCTCAAGAATTCGGCCTGTCATCGAACGGATCGCGGCGGTTTGCAGGCGACGCACGATGGCTCAATCGAAGGAGTCAGTCATGAAAAAATTTCTCGCCGTTGTGCTGCTGTGCTGCGCATCCACCGTCACGTTCGCCCAAACGGCCGCACCGCAGGGCGCCAATCCCCAGCGCATGGAGCGCATGGCGCAGCAGCTGCAATCGCGCTTTGCGAATGCCAACACCACGCACGACGGCAAGCTCACTAAAGAGCAAGCCGCCGCGGGCATGCCGATGGTCGCCAAGCATTTCGATGAGATCGACACGCAGAAAGCGGGCTACATCACCTTGCCGCAGATCGCGGCATTCATGCAGGAACGCGGGGCAGCGCACTGAGCCGCGCGAGCATCGGCGGGATCGTAGGACCTTTGACGCCCCAACTCAAGCGGCCTGGTGGACCGCGTTCAACGATCCGGTGCTGAGCGTGCTGGCCACCTAATACCCAAGCTGGCTGCTGCCGGTGGCGGTGGTGCTCGCCGTGCCGCGGGCCTTGCCCGGTACAGCCGGTACGTTTGCCGCGCTCGGTGCGGCCAATAATCTGTACCCGCAGATTGGCCTCGTGCTGTTCATCCCGTCGTTCTATGTGCTATTGCATCCCCAGGCCGAACGGCACGCGGCGCGTCATACGCCGCCCGACGCTTAAACCGAGGAGCTTTCATATGGATCGCCCCGCCAAAATCATCGTGCTAGACGACGAAGCCGAACTGCGCAACATGCTGCAGCGTTTCCTGCGCAGCCACGGCTTCGACGTGCGGGTCGCGGAGGACGGCAAGCGGCTCGACCGTTATCTGGAGCGTGAGCCGTTCGATCTGCTGGTGCTCGATCTGATGATCGGCGAAGAAGACGGCCTCGCCATCTGCGCCCGTTTGCGCGAGCAAGGGCAGACGTTACCGATCCTGATGCTAACCGCCAAGGGCGATCCGCTCGACAAGGTGGTCGGCCTCGAAACCGGCGCCGACGACTATCTCGCCAAACCGTTTCTCCCGCGCGAACTGGTAGCGCGGATCAATGCGCTGCTGCGCCGCCAGAAGATCGCCTCGGGCGACGTCACCGTCACCGCGCAGAACGTGCGCTTCGGCGATTTCAGTCTCGACGTCGGCAAGCAGCAATTGTCGCGTGCTGGAGAGTTACTGGAGCTTCACTCGGCGCAGATGCTGCTGCTGGTCGCGCTGGCTTCTTCGCCAAACCGGCCTGTGAGCCGTGACAACCTGCTGGCACGCGCTCGTGGGCGCGAGCACGATGCGCTCGATCGCAGCATCGACGTGCAGGTGCTGCGGCTCAGGCAGATCGTCGAGGACGATCCGTCGAAGCCGCGCTTCATCAAGACCGTGTGGGGCGTCGGCTACATGCTGGTCGCGGACGTCGACTCATGACGCGCGCGTGGCTGCAAAGGGCGCTGCCGAAAACGCTGTTGGCGCGCAATATCGTCTTGCTCATCGTGCTGGTCATGCTGAGCCAGGTGTGTGCGCTCGGCGTGTTGCTGCACTATGTGCAGCGGCCTCGCGTCGAACGGGCGGCCGCGGTGTTCGCCACCTACGTGACGACGCTCGATAACCTGCTTCAGGCTACGCCGCCGGACGCGCGCGCCAAATTGACCGCACGCCTCGACGCTCGCGCGCAACGACCCGCCGAAGCCGCCGTTGAGCCGCCGCCCAGTCTTTTGCGCGCCTATCGCACTTATCAGCGCAACGTGTTTCTCGACAGCTTGCGCGAGCATCTGCCTGCCGACATGCCCGCGCTCTGGCAGTCCGAGGGCGGTCAACGCTTGTGGATTCGCATGCATGCGCCGGCCGATGCGCCGCACACGCCGTACTGGATCGCGCTGCCGATTCCTGATGACGCGCAAGGCGCCGGACTCGACGCCGCGATCCTGCTGTCGCTCGGTTTGGGCGCACTGGCGGCGCTGACCGGCTACGTAATCCAGCGCCACCTTAACGAGCCGCTCCAGCGGTTGACGCGGGCGGCGCGCCGCGTGAGTGCCGGCGAGACGCCCGCGCCGCTGCCGACCGACGGGCCGACCGAGATCGCCGCGGTAAGCAGCGCATTCAATCAGATGACGCATGCGCTGCAACAAGCCGAAGCGACGCGCGCACTGATGTTGGCAGGCATCTCGCACGACATTCGCACGCCGCTCACCAAACTGCGGCTCTCGATGGCCATGGCGATGCCGGACGGCAGCGACAGCAGCTTTGTGGTCGCCGCCGAGTCATATCTGGACCAGATCGAAACGATCTTGCAGCAGTTCATGGACTACGCGGGCAGCGGCGAGCGCGAAGCGGCCGAACCCGGCGATCTCAATGCGCTGATCGAACGGCTCGCCGGCGATTTCGCAGGGCTGGGGCACGAGTTCGCGCTGTCGCTCGCGGTTTTGCCCGCGATTGCGTATCGGCCGATCAGCATGCTGCGGCTCCTGATGAACCTCATGCAGAACGCGATCGTATATGGCGGCACCGGGCTCGCCGTGCGGAGTTGGGCCACGGGCGAAGCCGCGTATGTCGCAGTCGGCGATCGCGGCAAAGGGCTTTCCGCAGAGGAATTGGAGCAGCTCAAAGCGCCGTTTCAGCGTGGCCGCAATGCTCGCGCGCATAGCGGCGGTACTGGGCTTGGGCTTGCGATTGTCGAGCGGATTGCGCGGCTGCACGGCGGCAGCCTGCAGTTTCATGCGCGCGAGGGCGGCGGCCTGGAGGTGTGGGTGGTGTTGCCGCTCATTCCCTATCCAGCCACGCGTCCAGCCCCACCCGGAAAGCTACGCCCGCGATAACCGGCACGGTTAGCATGAGAATGATGCCGAAGTTGGGAATCTCGTCGCCGTAAGTGATCGGACCGTAGAGCACGACCGTCGCAACGATCGCGAAGACCGCGACGCCGACCGCGACCATCAGAAGATTGCGCGACACAATGGACAGATCCTTGCGTTTCGCCTTGCCCGGCGTGGCGCTGGCAGTGGGGACTTCGTCGTGTTGGGCGGGCATGATGGTTCTCGTGACTGGAAGAAGGGCGGCAAGTGCGCTGAGCCGGTAGCCGCGTTGAGGCAGGCACAGCCCTAACATCAATATAAGCCGCATCGCCATCTTACCCAACGGTCAGTTACTGCTTGCCCGAAGCGAGCTGCTCGTTGCGCTCAGCGAGAAACCGGATCAGACCGTCCACACCACTTTCCTGGATCTTGTCGCTGAACTGCTGCCGATATGTCTGGATCAGCCAGACGCCGAGCACGTTCAGGTCATACAGGCGCCAGCCCTGCGGCGTGCGGTACAACCGGTAGTCGATCTCTGCTGGTTCGCCGTTCCTGATTGCAATCGTGCGCACCACCACGTCCGTATCGGTTGGAGCGAAGTGTATCGGCGGGTACTCGATCCGTTGATCAGGACGGAGCTGGCCGATAGCGCCCGAATAGGTGTGGATCAGGAGCATCTCGAACTGTTCGACCATTTGCTGCTGCTGCGCCGGCGTTGCCGTGCGCCAGTAGCGGCCCATCGTGAGCGACGTGGTGCGGCGAAAATCGGTGTAAGGAATGATGTCGCGGTTCACGATATCCATGATGCGGGGAATATCGTCCGGCTCGATCGCGCGGGTGCGCACCTCGTCGAGGATCTGCTGCGTCGCGGTCTTGATCAGAACCTGCGGCTCCGATTGGTCGACTTGCGCGTACGCCGCACCGCCAAACGAGAGCAAGGCTGCGCAAAAAGTCACTAGAAAAAGAGTCTTCATGTCGAGAATCCTGGCTGGGTGCATTGGCGTGCTGCTACGCAAGTATCGTCTATCTACGCCAAACATGTCGCGCCGGCACTCGTCACTGTTGAGAGTCGGAGGCTGGCCGGCCCGCTGATACAAATTTTTACAATCTCTCAAACGCACGCCCCTTGAGCCTTCTGGTCCCCGTCGGAAGACAACCGAAAGCAACCCTTCACAGGACTTTCCCATATCAATCCTTACCTTTCGTAGGGCACGGTCGTTCCCAATCAACATACGAGGCGAAGAATGGACAAGATCAGGAAGTGGGTTGGAGTCGGTGCAATATTCAGCGCGAGCGTGCTGGCGTTCGCGAGCATGGGCGCGACAGCGCAGGATCATGATGGCGATCACCACAACCAGCAGTACACACATATCTTGCTGATCAGTGTGGACGGGATGCATGAGGCCGATCTGGTCAATTACGTCAGGACACACCCGGGATCGACCTTCGCGAAGCTCGTCAAACATGGTGTCGAGTACACCCATGCTTCGACCTCCAGGCCCTCGGACTCGTTTCCAGGGCTTCTGGCCTTTGCAACCGGCGGCAGCCCCCTTAGCCACGGCGTATTCTATGACGATACCTATGACGCTACCCTGTATCCCCCGGGCAGTAATTGCATCGGCACGCCCGGCACGGAAGTAAGCAACTTCGAAGCACTCGATTGGGATCTCACCAAGCTGGACGGCGGATCGCCGCCACCCGGCGCAACGTTCGATCCACGCAATCCTCACATCAATCCCGCGAACCTCGCGCTGCGCAAGACCGCCAACGGCTGCGAGCAGGTCTGGCCGCATCTATACATGAAGCACCATACGAACACGATCTTCGAGATCATTCATGAGGCCGGTTTGCGCACCGCATGGTCGGATAAGCACCCGGCCTACGAGATCCTCAACGGGCCGTCGGGGTTGGGACTGGACGAACTCTACGCCCCCGAGATCAACTCGACCTCCCTACAAGCGAATGGCTATCCGAACGCGCCTGCGACCGCGGATTGGACCGCCGACCCGACCTATACCCGGACGTACGACGGCTTCAAGGTCAAGGTCGTCCTGAACTGGATCCACGGACTGGATCAGACCGGGACGAAGCAGGTCGGTGTGCCGGCGATCTTCGGCATGAACTTTCAGGCGGTCAGCGTCGGACAGAAGGTCACGGCGGCCATGGAAGGCACCACCACGACCCGTGGTGGCTATCTTGACGCAGCCGCGACCCCGACAGTGCCGTTGGAGCAATCGCTGGACTTTGTCGATGCCTCGCTGGGTCAGATGTACGATGCACTCAAAGCGGGCCATCTGCTGCAATCGACACTGTTCATCGTCGGCGCCAAGCATGGCCAGTCGCCGATCGACGTCACGAAGCTTCACATGCTTAGTGGTTCGAAAAACGCTTATGCGACCGCCGACGTGAGCGACCCCGCCACCCTGCTCACCAATGGCGGCGTAGCGGTCGCCCAGGAAACGGCCGACGACGTGTCGCTCTTATGGCTCAAAAACCACGGCGATAGGGATCAGGCAGTATCGATCCTCAGCGCTGACCAGGGGAGCGTCAATTCCACCCGCATCCAGACGCTCTATGACGGCGCAACCTTGAAGTCGATCTGGGGCAATCCTGCGGAGGGCCGTGTTCCCGACATCATCATCCAGCCGATCCATGGGACGATTTACAGCGGGAGCGCGGCAAAGCTCGCCGAGCACGGCGGCCTTTCGGATGACGATACGAACACGCTGTTGGTGGTCTCCAATCCGAAGCTGGAAAAGAAGGAGGTCGATACGCCTGTGACGAACATGCAAGTGGCGCCGACCATTTTGAAAGCGCTCGGCCTCGACCCACACAAGCTCGTGGCCGTTCAGCGTGAAGGCACCCATAGCCTTCCGGGCCTCGAGACCAATGGGGACGACGATTCGGAGTAACGGCAGTGCAAGCGCCGGCAGTCACTTTTAGCTTCAGGCTGCCGGCGCAACTGTCTCTTCATGGCCGGCCACTACCTGACGACGCCAGCTTCAAACTGCCGCAGTTCACATCATGCCGCCGGCGGCGCTGCCTGTGCCGCCAGTGCCGGCTGCAGGTGTGGACGTCGTTGTGAGCGGATGGGCGAGACCCGCCGCGGACAGCAGCGCGACGGCAACCGGATCGGGCATGCCATTGACGTCGATGGCGCCTGCTGTCGCCAGCGCGCCGAGATCGCTGTCGACACCTGCTTGCCCGACGATAAACGGCGTCGTCAGAAACGCCGGAGCTGTCAGCGTGACTGCATAACGCTGCTGCAGATTCGTGACGACTGCCGATTGCGCAGCCAGTACATCGGTTTGATTTGCCAGCGCCCGCTGGAACTGTGAGTTGCTCGGGAAGCCCGCAATCAGACTGGTCTCGCTCGTGCCAAGTTGCGCAGCGAGGTAGACGAGCATCAGTTCGGTCTCGGGCGTCGTATTGGACGTGCCGTCGACAAATGCCAGCGAATGCAGAGTCGTGCCGCCGGAGGTCACGGTGAGGATGCAGGGAAGCGTGGCGTTGAACGTAATGCTGTAGTGTCCACCACCGTCTGACAGGGTGGAGCCCGAACCCGACGCACAACTGAAGCTAACCATTGCGCTTGCGAGCGCCTTGCCGATGGCGGCCGTGCCGGATAGGGCGACGTTTGGCATCCCGTTTCCGCTGCCACAGCCGTCGAGGCCGAAGCAGCTGCTTCCGCTGCACGCGACGAGTGTTGCGAGCGAAGCCCCGCAAAATGCGGCCAGCACCGGACGAACGAAACGCGCATCGTGAGTGTTCATGGCCGCCTGCCGTTGATAGAAGGGGAGAAGGCGAGCCGCCCCACGCAAAGGGACTGGCGCTATTTTCAATTTTAGCGCCTTATGCCCGGAATCGTTTGTCGCATCAATGACATTCACCGCGTTATCCGCCACTGCGGTTATTCGCGATCGGTCGTTTCAGCGTTCTGCGAATCAGCCGATGCGCTGTACTACACCGACGGCAAAGGCAACGTGGCGATGCCGCTGGTAACGAGATCAAAAAACCGCATCCATCGCCGCCGCAGGGCCAGGTCAAAAGCAGGACTCAACCTCGCCGTCCGAGCTCGACGCGATTCGGAATACTCTTTCATCACCCGCGCTCCCGCCCGGCTTGAGCGTACCGCTGTCATTCATCGGCAAGGCTCTCCTGAGAGAGGCCTGCTGCCACGTGTGCGGCTCACAGATTCAACATTAATCGGTACCGTGATTGCTGGCGGACGTGGGGCGTAGCCGCTTTGCATGGCACAATTGTCCCGGGCTGCCGCTTCTCGCTAAACTTACGACCCGTTGTCATGCGTACCAACCAACTATCAGGCCGTGTTGCCACCGTAGCTGTCGTGTTGTCGCCAGCTCTAATGTTGTCAATTAGAGGGGGCACTGGCTATTGCTTTTTCGTTATTTTCGCGCTTGCTCTAGCCTATCTTGGCCAAGCCGAGCATCGGCGTCGCGCGGCGGCGCTGTTTCGCGAGCACCGGCTCTTCGTCCTGGGTCTGATCGGCATGCCGGCCGTCGTGCTGTTCCAGATAGCAGTTTTGCGAAGCGGCACGTTCCCAGCGCTCGATCCATTCCTGCGGCTGGCTCTCGTCGTCCCGAGTTTTTTCTATCTGGGGTCGCTGGCGTTCCGGCAACTCCGCCTTGTGCAATGGGGATTTGTGGCGGGCGCGCTGGGCGCCGGCACCTGGGCCATTTACGCGCACTTTCATCCAGCCGTCTGGGTCTTTCCCGATCGCCTCGGCAATTCGTTTACCAACCCGATCCCTTTCGGCGACACGGCATTGCTGCTCGGCTTCCTGTCGATTGTGTCGATTACGCGAGGCAGGCGTGCGCACGCAGCTGAGGTGGCGATCAAGATTGCGGCGTTTCTGCTCGGCGGATACGCGTCATATTTATCGGGCTCGCGCGGCGGCTGGATTGCGGTGCCGTTGCTCGTATGGGCATCCGTCGGCGGCCGGCACTGGCTAGCCGGCAGGTGGGCACGCATTGCATTGGGCTGCGCGATCGTGGCGTTTTCCGTGGCACTCGCGTCGACCAGCATTGTCCGTCAGCGGGTCGACGCGATCGTGTCCGACGTCAAGGGGATACAGCAAGGCGACATCGATACTTCAGTTGGCCTGCGCCTTGAATTGTGGCGCGCGTCCGCGCTCCTGTACTCGCGGCATCCGGCGTTTGGCGTGGGGCGCGGCCGTCTGGAGGAAGCGCTGAACGCGCTCGCCCAGCGTGCCGAGGCGCCGCGAGCGATCGTCAACGCGGGAGCACATAGCGATTTCTTCTCGACGCTTTCCCAAATGGGAACTGTCGGTGTGGCGGCACTGCTGCTTCTGTACGTCGGGACCTTCACGCCGTTCTGGCGGAACCGGCTTAGTGCGGACGGCGAAATCGCTACCGCATCGTATCTGGGACTCGCCGTGGTTGGCAGTATGATCATCTTCGGATTGACGATCGACGCGTTGACGCTCGTGATGAGCGCAGCCTTTTTCGCGCTGAGTGTCGCAACACTGGCTGCGTGGATCGAGGCGCGAAAGCGCGAAATCGGCGAAGCGGACAACTCAAGTCCGCTGAAGCTGAAACGGCCTCCGCGAACGATTCTCGTGGCCTGCCCGCGTCGCATAGGCGATGTGTTGCTGGTGACGCCGCTTGTCCGGTCGATGAAGACGCAATGGCCCGAGGCCGAGATCGATATGATCGTGTTTCGCGGCACGGAGGGGGTGCTTGAGCACAATCCAGACCTGCGCCGAGTCATTACTTGCGCCCGGCGCGCCCCGCTGCGTGAGCGAATTGCCGACGCTGCGCGGATATGGCGGCGTTACGATCTCGCCTGCGCAGCCATCGACTCCGATCGCGCACTCTTTTATACGTGGTTTGCCGGCCGCAAGCGGATCGGGCTCGTCAATGCCGATCGTGTGACGTGGTTCGCCCGCGCCATGCTTCACCGTATCGCGCTCGACCGGCAACTGCAGGCACACGTGGTGTCGAGCACCCTCGAACTCGCGCCGCTGGTGGGCGTGACGCCGCGCGGGGAGGTGGTCGCACCGGGCATCCGTCTCGATCCCGAGCGCAGAGCCCGGTTCGAGGCGCGCTTCAATGCGCCTCCCGGCGCGATGCCGGGGCAGCCAATGGTCGTGCTGCACGTGTGCCCCATGTACAGGTATAAACAATGGACCGTCGACGACTGGGCCGCAACGATCCGCTGGCTGCGTGCGCAGGGCTTTGCCGTCGCGCTGAGCGGAGGGCCGGCGCAGGCCGAGCGCGAATATGCCGGGCAGGTGGTCGCGGCGGCTGGCGAGCTGGTCCTGAACCTTGTCGGTGAGCTGACGTTCGGCGAAACGGCGGAAATGATCCGGCGTGCGAATCTCTTTATTGGCCCCGATACGGGGACCACACATGTTGCTGCCGCATGCGGCACGTTGACGATCGCGCTGTTCGGCCCGACGGACCCCGTTCGGTGGGGGCCGTGGCCATGCAACTGGCCGGTGGGTGAACAACCATGGGCTCGACGCGGCTCAGGCCTGCGCGGCAACGTGTACCTGTTGCAGGGGGAGGGCGAGTGCGTTCCGTGCCGGCAGGAAGGGTGCGGCGGGCATACGGAAAGCACAAGCGATTGCCTGACCGGCCTGCGGGCAAGCCGCGTGGTTGCTGTCGCTGCGCAACTGCTTGGTATACCCGCGCCGACACAGATTCAGATCGTCGACATCAGCCGATAGATACGCCGCGTGGGCGTCGGCGTTCGGCAGGTCACACCTTGCGCAATGAACGCCGCCAGTTAGGCAGTCCGCGCTTGCACGTCGCCAGGGCAAACACGATCACGTACATACCGTGCCCTGGCTCTTCGGCACAACAGTTTCGGCGAACGTCACGCAATGCAGGGTCGCTGCGGTCGCGCGAAAATCGTCGCCTCCTGGTAACTCGTTCAATGAATCGAGTCCCAGGTGCTGACGAGACTATGCGAATCCATCCAGTCGTACGACTCACTGCTGTGCGCCCACGCCCAGTTCCTTGCCGCCTCGCGTTTTTTTCCGACCGCCTGTGCGGCCTCTTCGGATGGCGAACCTTCGTCATGCTTATCGTTCATGCGCTCGCCGCGGCCGATGTTTATCGAGTTTGATGAGTCGTATTTCATTGAGCTTCCTGTTTGAGAGTGCTGTCAACACGCATCAATCCTGCTCCACCAGTTCGTCGCGCATCAACGCGGCGAGAAGCTCGGCGAAGCGCTCAAGCGCCGCGACGGAGCCGTGCACTGTGCGGTACTCCTGACGTCCAATCTTCGCGTCAAGAACCACCGTCATTCCCGATTTCCGAGCCAGATCAAGGATGTCCATCTGCTGCTCCACATCGTTGAATCATGCGATTCACTTAGCACTCTGATGCGTGTGAACGGTTTGTCCACGCAATGCATTCTAAGCACTATGCGCTGGACATCAACGCAGCCACGATGAATTCACCGTTTTCAAAACAACAACAATAGAGACGGTAGCCGGATGCTGCGAGGTTCCATCCGCATGCCGAATGCGATGAAATATAAATCGTCGGAAGATTGGCCGCGAAGTTATCCGCGATTGGATCGGCCACGGTCATCGCTTTCTGGCGGTGGCGATCAGTCGTGCCGTTCGCTGGCACTTTCGGTTTCAGTTCATTCCGAGAGTTCGCGCCGCAGCTGCGAGATATCGAGCGGCTTGCCGAGCAGCCGTGCGCCTGGGATGGTGTCGCCGATCTCGGCGCTCTCGCCGTAGCCCGACACCAGCAACACGCGGATGTCCGGCTGCTGACCTAGCACCGCGCGCGCCAGGTTGTCGCCGGACATGCCGGGCAAGATCAGGTCCGTAAACAGGACGTCGAAACGTTGCGCGGGCACGAGCCGCAGCGCTTCTTCGGCGCTCGCGACCGCGGTGCAGTCGAGACCCAGCGTGCCGAGCAGGTCGCTGAGTGCGTCGCGCGAATCGGCGTCGTCTTCGACCAGCAGCACGCGAGCCGGCGTGCCGGGTTGGCGTGCCGGCGGACTGGCCAGGGAATCCGCCAGCGCACTTGCCGGGGCGTTGGCGAGCAAGGTTTCACCCGAAGAGGACGGCTCAGTCAGGCCTTCGCGCGGACCGGAAGCTTCGGATGCGCTGGCCGGATCGTAGACCGAGCGCGGCACGCAAGCGGCGATCTGCCCATCGTTCACGCTGGCGATTCCAGCGCGCAATACGCTGCGCACCTTGCGCGCGAGATCGTCGCGCCGGTATGGCTTGGAGAGCAGTGTGATGCCGGCATCGAGCTTGCCGTGATGGACGATCTCGTCGCGCGTATAGCCGGAGGTGAAGAGGGTCGGCACGGTGGGCGAGCGCGCCGCCGCACGCTGCGCCAGTTCCACGCTTTTCACCTGGCCGGGCATCACGACATCGGTAAACAGCAGATCAATCGGCACGTCGCTATCGATGAATTCGAGCGCCGCGTCGCCGCTGGATGCGGTCAGCACTTTATAGCCGAGTTGCGCGAGCATTTCGACGGCGGTCAGGCGCACATCCGCATCGTCTTCGACCACCAGAATTGTTTCGCCGCCGCCCACCGGCGCCGCGGTCTGATCGACGGTTTCGGCTGTTTCCGGCTCGCAGCAACGCGGGAAAAACAGCGAGACGGTGGTGCCGCGTCCCACTTCGCTGTCGATCACCGTATGGCCGCCGCTCTGCTTGACGAAGCCGAACACCATGCTCAAGCCCAGACCGGTGCCATGGCCGTCGGGCTTGGTCGTGAAGAACGGTTCAAACACGTGCTCCAGGATTTCGGGCTTCATGCCGGTGCCCGTGTCGGTCACCGAGAACACCACGTACTCGCCGGGCGAGAGCTCCGGCTTGCCACGGCAAAACGCGTGGTCCAGCACGCGGTTCGCCGCGCGCACAGTGAGCGTGCCGTCCGCTTGCATTGCGTCGCGCGCATTGATCGCGAGATTGAGCAGTGCGTTTTCGAGTTGATTGCGATCGGCCTGCACATGCCAAAGGTCGTTGCTCAACACCGTTTCGATCTTGACGGTCTCGCCGAGCGCGCGGTGCAGCATCTCGCTCATGCCGGCGAGCAGGCGGCGCGGGTTCAACACGGTAGGCGAGAGCGGCTGGCGGCGCGCGAAGGCGAGCAGATGCGCGGCCAGTTTCGCGCCGCGTTTGACGGCATCGGTCGCGGCGGACAAGCGCCGCAGCGTGGCCGGACTGCCATTGGCATCGGCGGCGAGCATCTGCAGATTGCCGTTGATCACTTGCAGCACATTGTTGAAGTCGTGCGCGACGCCGCCTGTGAGGCTGCCGATCGCTTCCATCTTCTGAGCCTGGCGCAACTGCTCTTCGGCTAGCGCCCGTGCCGCGACCTCGTCGGCGACGCGTTGTTCGAGCGTTTCGGTCAGTTGGCGTAGCGATTGTTCGGCGATCTTGCGTTCATGGATGTCGATCAGCACGCCGGGAAAGCGGGTCGGCTCCCCATGGTCGTCGAACTCGCACTGGCCGTTCGCCTGCACCCACATATAGTCGCCATCGGGGCGGCGAATCCGGTACTCGGCGCGAAACGGCTGGCCGGTGCGCATCGCTTCGACCGTCAAGCGGTCGTTGAGCGGCTGGTCGTCCGGATGGATCACTTGCGCCGTGGCATTGCGTTCGAGTCCTTTCGCGGCCTCTTCCAGCGGAAAGGAAAAGGTGCGCGCGAAACGTTCGTCACCGGTGACGATGCCGGTGCGCACGTCGAGCACCCATGTGCCGAGCACGGCGCCGGTATTGAGCGCGAGTTGCAGCCGTTCGTTGGTCTCGCGCAGTTCTGCCTCGGCATGTTGCCGCCAGCGTTCTGTCAGTACGCGCGTGGTGGTTTCGACGACCATCGCGAGTACGCCCGCGGGTGCGCCGCTGTCGTCGGCGACCGGGCTGTAGTAGAGGTCCATCCAGACGTCTTCAGGCTTGCCGTCGCGCAGCAGAACCAGTTCCTTGTCGCGATACGACAGGGTGCCCCCGGCAAGACATGTCGTCATCACGTGACGGTTGAAATCGGCGACCTCCGGCCAGCCGTGTTCGACCGGGCAGCCGAGCAGATATGGATGCCGTCCGCCCGCGAATATCGCGTAGGCGTCGTTGTAGATCATGTAGCCCGGTTTGCCCCATAGCAGCACGAGGGGCACAGGCGAGGCGAGCAGCATTTGAACGGTGGCGGTCAGACTGCGCTGCCAGTTTTCTATCGCGCCGAGGCTGGTCGCGGTCCAGTCGAATTCGCTGATGCGCCGGGCCATTTCCCCGTTCCAGCCGGGGCAGCCGTGGTCTTGTGCCGGAAATGGCATTGCTGCGCTCCACAGAGATCACGTCAATGAGTGTGTTCCCACTCTGCTGGCGCGCATGGCGCGCGTGGATGCTCAGCAGGAGGCGGGATGAATCTTCTGCCGTGCACCGCGGGGCGTGAAGCTAAGCTGCCGCGCGGCTGCAATAATTGTAGGCTACAACGCTTGGCCGGTGACCTGATCGAGGGTGCTTTACGGGTTTTGCCGAACGGATGCGCGCTGAGGGGTTGGCAAGTTTTACCTCGGGGGTCTGGCGGGGCTATGAATAGCGGAAAGAAGGGCGTGTGTTGGTGGGGCTGATTGGTTCTATCTGCTAAACATCACACGAAATGGGCTGTCGCCCGCCCCGCACAGGGGCGACGCTAACAGACCAATAAGAATTCAAGGAAAGGCCAAAGAAGCCAGATCAAGGAAAGGCCAACGCCGTAGGCGTACAGACAGCAAGCCCCGAGCAGACAAAAAACCAAAGAGCGGCACCGCCATAAAACCACCCTCGATGCCGCCGCCAAAGGCAAAAAGAAATTAATTCGACAATGACAAATAAGGCGAACTGAGCGGCGTAGGCGGGAACGGCTGCAAGCCCGTCTGCTTGCTAAAGCTATACCGCACATAAACGGCTGCAAGCCACTCGCGATATTCATAAGCATTGCCGAGCGACGCAGTTGCCCCAAACGCCAACTGCGGTGCCAGTTGATACTCTCCCACTGCGCCAAGCGAATAGGAAACCCCGGTCTTGCTCTGCCCAGGATAAACCGCACCACTATCCACACCCGTGCCGATGAGTTTGGCTTCCCCCGCCGCGTCGCTCTGACGGTTGGAACCATCATTGAGCGGGAAGTAGTTCGACGTGTCCTGACGATAATGCTGCACGCCGATCGATCCCTTCACGTCGTAGGTAAACGCACCACTGCGCCCGGTCCATTCCACCGGCAAATTCAGGATCACATATTGTTGCGGACTGAAATACCCGCCTTGACCATACGTGAAGTAAGACAGATTGTTGTTATAGCGCATCATCGTCGTGTTCACACCGATGGTCAGCGTCTGATCGGCATCTTTCAACAGGCGCGTGTAGACACCGCCGCCGCCCTTGACGGCGTCATTGCTCGCAACGTGATTGCCCTGGTAGTACTGGTACGCGGCATTCACATACAGACCGCTGGTGCCGTCATCCCATGCAAGGCTGCCAAGGCCGCCATTGGAGGTGACGCCACCCCATTCAAGCCCTGAGCCCGAGTCACGCGCGCCAGCGTAGGACAGCAAACTGTCGGTCACCGCCCGGCGCGCAACAGCCAGCGAATAAGAAACCTTGTCTGTAATGCCGCCGCTGTATTGCAGGCCGGCCACGATGGTCTTCTCGGGGAAACCGAGCGGCGTCACACCGATATCGCCGCTAAAACCACGGCCCTCGTAGCCGAGCGACAACCCCACGCCGCTGGCAGTCTGGCTGCCGTAGATGTTGTTGCCAGCAACCGCCGCCGTCGCCGACGTGCTATTGGACAGCCCCGCGCCGAACCGCGCGAGCGTCGATACATTGCCCGAGGCGGTGCCCGCATCCAGCGTAACCGGGGTCGCCGTCACGACGATATGGCCGTTGCCGGCCTTGATACGCCCCTGAATGGGCGCTTCGATATCCGTCAGCGTCGACAGGCCGTCTTCTCCCGAGCGGTTGCGGAACACAATCCCGCCCGACACGGTGCTCGATTGCTCGCGATTGACCTGCGCCAGTTCTTCGGCGACACCGAGCGTTTGCGTGTTGGCTACGTTCGGTTGCGCGTAGTTGCCGCCGTTGCCGTTCGCGCCGGGTTGTTGGGGGTAATACGCCTGCGCATAACCGGTCGGCGGCTGCGGGATGTACGGCTGCTGTTGCTGCGCGTAATAACCCGAGCCCTGGCTCGGATACGGCTGATAGGGCTGCTGACCATAGGCCTGCTGCGGCGGATACGGGTGGTAAGGCTGCTGCGCGTAACCTTGTTGCTGCGGATAAGGCTGCTGGCCGTAATAGGGCTGTTGTTGCTGTTGCGGGTAGCCTTGTTGCTGCTGTGAATAGCCTTGCTGCTGCCCATACGGCGCCTGCGCATAAGCTTGCGCGTTGCGGTTGCTGTTTGACGTGCCGGGCTTCTTGCTTGCCGAGTGTTTCGTGCTCGTGGCCGAACCCGTGTAACGCGGTTGTTGCGTCGAACCGGCATTAGCCTGCGCTTCACGTGCCGCAGGCGACATCGGCCACGGCGTGGTTGCATAGCCGTCGGGCACCTGCTGCTGGTATTGCGCCTGTTGCGGATATCCACCTTGTTGCGGGTAGCCTGCCTGTTGAGGATAACCCGCCTGTTGAGGATAACCCGCCTGTTGAGGATATCCGGCCTGCTGCGGATAACCGGATGGCTGCGGGTAACCGGCCTGTTGCGCGTAATCCGCCTGCTGCGGATACGCCGGGTTGTACTGCTGCTGCGGGTCCGGCTGCATTGGTGGCATCTGCGTTTGCATCTGCGCCTGGCCTTGACCCGGATACGGCTGCAACGGCGCGCCCGACTGGCTCGATCCGTTGCTCTCCTGGCCGTAGCCGCCCGTGTTGGCGCCGGGACGCGGCGCGTTATAAGGAACGGCGGTAGGCGCGGCGTTCGGCGCGGCATTGGGCAAATACGGCTGCGCAGGGGCCGTATAAGGCGCGACATAAGGCGCGGGCTGCGAGGGCGGCGGATAGTTCGGCACGGTCTGTGACGGCAAGGAGGACTGCGAGTACGGAAGCGATGCACGCGCGGCATTGAGGCCGCCGCCGGCAAACGCGGCGTTGTCGGCGTCGGTCGGCGAGATCGTTGCGGTTTTACCTTCGAAGGGATTGGTGCCGGGCAGCGGCGTCGCGCCGATCCTGCGCATCGCGGCTTCCCAGCCGCGCGGCACGTTGCTCGATGCATCGGCGCGCGGCGCGTTGGCCATCAGCGGCGTATTGGCCGCAACCAGCGAGCGTTGCAGATAAGTCGACGCGAGCGACAGCTTGCCTTCGGCGCGATACATGCGGCCGACCGTCGCCAGCACGCCCGGATCGCCAGGCGCCGCAGAGAGCGCCTGATCGGCGAGCGATTCGGCGTAGCTGAACTGTTTCGCACCGACCGCCGCAGGGATGGTCGCCTGCAGCAGGTTCAGGTCGTCGGGCTTGCGCTGCAGCGCGACGCGGTAACTGGCGAGTGCGTTACGGTCGTCGCCGGCGCTCGAATAGAGGCGGCCGAGGGCGGCTTGCAGATCGGGATTGTCGGGCATCGCCGCCAGCCACGGCGCGATCACGTCGTAGGCGCTGGCAAGGTCGCCGCGCTGACGCACCGCGTCGCATTGCTTGATGACGATCCCCAGATTCAGATTGCCGAAATCCGTGCGCTGCTGCGGCGTCAATGGCATCGACGCGAGCCGCCGCATCACCATGCCGAGTTCGGCTTCCTGCTGCGTGGCGGACAGAATGCCCGCGTATTGCAGCAGCAAATCGGTGTTGCCGGGCGCCGCGTTCATCGCGCTGCGCACGAGGCTCAACGCGCGATTCGGGTCGCCGGCCTGCTGATACGCGGCGGCGATTACGCCGATCAGTTCGGGGCTATTGCCGGCAACCGGTTCGGCCGCGTACAGCGTCGCCAGCGCGTGTTGCGACTGGCCGTTGCGCGCCATCCGCGTCGCGAGGTCGGCCTGCTGATGCACCCACAAACGGTGCTGCAAGGTCGTCATCGCGTCCGTGCGTTGCGCGGGCGGAATCCGGTCGAGTTGCGCGAGACCGGCTGCCCAGTCCTGCGTTTCCGCCGACAGCAACGCGCTCGCATACAACGCGTCGGTCATGTCGGGATGCGCGGCGAGCAGCCCGTCCATCATGCTGCGCGCATTCGCAACGGCGCCTTGGCGCACGTAAATGCGCGCGAGGTCCAGACGCAGCCAGGGATCGTCGGGGTCGTTCAGCAGCGCGTCTTCGAACAGGCTGCGCGCGCTGCCGAGATCGCCGCGCGCTTCGGCCGCGCGTGCCTGCGCGGCCTGCGCTTCGCCACGCAGACGGTTGATGCCGCCGGCCTTGGACTGTTGTTCGCCGTTCAGCTGATTGGCGAATTGCAGCGCTTCGTCGCCGCGGCCTTGCGCGGCGAGCGCGCCGACGAGGCCGCGAATCGCGTCGGGATTGTCGGCCTGGCGACGCAATGCCATCCGGTAGGCCTGCTCCGCGCCGACCGGGTCGCCGTTCGCCAGCAGCATTTCGCCGAGCAGCACCTGCGCGGTGACATCGGACGGATTTAGCGCGATCGCGCGTTCGAACAGCGACTTCGCCTTCGCGACCTCGCCATTGCTGCGCGCGCCGATTGCGTCGCTGGTATAGGTCCAGTAGGTCGCGCTATCGAGCGCGGTTTTCCAGCGCGCCGGATTGCCGCTGCGCGACGCGCGTTCCAGATAGTTGCGGGCTTCGGCAAAGCGTTCCTGCTTCAACGCGGCGATACCCATGCCGCCGAGCGCGTCGGTGTCGTTCGGACTGCTCGCGAGGACCGACGAAAACTTCGTGCGTGCCGTGCCGAGGTCGCCACGATCGAGCGCGGCGAAACCGTCGGCGATGGTGCGGCCGCGGGCGTCGACGGCGGCATTTTCCTGGGCGCGGTCGCGGGCCGCCTTGTCCTGCTGAACCATCGACTCGAAGCGCGCCTTGACCGCGGCGTCGTCGGGTGCACCTTGCAGATAGGCTTCGTACAGCGCGGCGTCGGAGGGCCGTGCGTCGAGCCATAACAACGCCTGGCGCCAGCTCTTCTTCGCCGACGCGCCGACCGTGCTGTCGCCGGCGAGCTTCTGCAGCCGTGCGATACCGTCGCGGCGCGTCACATCGCGATACGTCAGATGCTGTGCATAGGCGAGGGCGTAGCGCGGATCATCGGGGTTGTCGCGGGCAAGTTGTTCGAGGCCGCGGCGCGCCTGATCCCAGCCTTGCGGCGTGGCGGAGAGCGCCTGGTAATACTCGAGCTGCAGTTCGGGCGTGGCCGGTTTGCCGTTCAACGCGCGCTGATACTGCTCCACCGCGCTCGCGCTCTGACCGCTTTGCGCAAGCCGCCGCGCGTCGTTGACAGTCTGGTCGCGCAGGCTCGATTCGCCGAGACGCCGGCCCAGTTCGTCCAGATTCGGATAGTTCGGCGCGACCGCTTTCAGACGCGCCAGATACTGCTGCGCGCCCGCGCCGTCCTTGCGGTCGGCGAGCACCATGCCCATGCCGTAGAGCGCATCGGGTTGATTCGGGTCGATGCGCAGCACTTTCTGCCACGCCTGTTCGGCGAGGTCGCCGCGGTGATGCGATTGCCAGTACTTGCCCTGATCGATCAGCACGCTCAGCGGATCTTTCGATGCCTGCGCCAATGCGTCGGGCGAGGCCGTCGCCACGCAGCAGACGGCCGTGAGGCTCAGCGCGAACCGCAATGAAAACGCGAGGGCGCTCAGTCGCATGCATTTCTCCAACTGGGCACCAGACGGCCGGCTTCGTCGAAACGATAGCGGCCGTCGATAAATCCGGTGCCGAACAAGCCCAGCACGCGATCGTAGTAGACAGGGTCGCGGCCCGGCGCGCTGGTGTCGAGCACGGCGAGATGGGTCCGCGCGAGACCGAGGCCGCGCTCGTCGCCGAGCGCCTGGAAGTACGGCGCGAGCGCACCCCAGTAGCTCAACGGTCCTTCGCCGCTCGCGGTGCCGGTGGTCGACGCAACCTTCTCGGGCGGGATGCCGGTTTGCGCAACCTTCGCGCGCATGCCGCCGAGCGCCGCGAGCCAGGGTTTGGCGAGCGGATCGGCGGGCGAGGCGAGGCCGGCCCACAGATAGACGCGGATCGCGTCGTAGCTGCCGGTGTCGCCTTCTTTCGGATCGACCACGAACTGGCCGTTCTGCCAGGCGGCCCAGTCGGGCGCGAAGCCTTGCGGCGCTGTGGTCCTGATCAGCTTGTAGGCGCTGTCGGCGAGCCTGGCCCACGGGCCGTTCGGCATGTCCCTGGCCAGCGCGCGCAGCACCGGCAAGGGCAGGTAGCTCGGATTCAGGCGCGTCACGCCGCCATTCCTGAAGCCTTGCGGTCCGGGCAGCAGCATCGGGCCGACACCGGGCAGCGTGGTTATTTCCTGGCGAGCGATTTGTGCGGCGAGCGCCTGACCGAGTTGCGTATAACTTGCCTCATGCCAGAGGCGGCCGGCTTGCAGCAGATCGTAGGCGATCCACAGATCGGAGTCGGATGCGGAATTCTGATCGAGCACGCCGAACGAGCCGTCCGGTTTCTTGCCCCACAGCCACGACGGCAGCCGGACGTTTTGCGCGTCGAACTGATTGCCCGCGAGATTGGCGCGGGTCCAGTTGAGCAAGCGGTCGAAGGTCGCGCGGTCGTTCGCGGCCAGCGCGAAGAACAGGCCGTACGATTGGCCTTCCGAGGTGGTTTTCAGCTGTGCCGAGGAGTAATCGATCACGCGGCCATCGGCCTGCACGAAGTGTTCGACGAACGTGCGGTAGGCCGGCCAGTCGGAGTTGCATGGACCGGCCTGGCCGGGCGCCGGGGTGGTCTGCGCCACCTTGGCGATACTGGCGGAACTCGTGGTCGCTGCAAGCGCGAGGCCAACGCCAAGCCCCAAGGCGAGTGTCATAGAGATCTTGTTGATTCGAACCCGCATACCAGTCCTATCAGTCCCTCAGGCGGCGCGCGGCGATCGAACGCAGCGTCCGGTAGAACAGGCCCGCGATGATCAGCGCGGCGAGCACGCCGCCCAGCATCAGCAACAGCGGATGCGACGACAGCGCCCAGCGCAGATACTCCTGCGGCGACAAATGGCCGACATAGTACGCTTCGCCGTTCGACGTGATGGTGACGGTGCGGCCGTGGATCACGGCCATCGCGCCTTGAATTCCCTGCAGCACGTCGGCGTCGAGCAGGGCGGCGGACAGATCGGCGTCCGACTGGCCGGCCGCGCTCACCAGCGCGACGGCGCTGCGGTTCTTGTGCAGCGGCGATTCGAAACCGGTCAGGAGCGCATCGCCGTTCGAACTCACGAGCGTCAGATCGGCGCGCGCCGGCGAGCGTTCGACACCGCGCTCGCCATGCCACCAGTCCTCGAGCTTGAAGACCACGTCCGAGAGCGCGAAAGTGCGCGAATCGCCGTCGCTGGAGAACGGCATCGATTTGGCCCAGCGCTGCAGCAGCGGTTGCTTGCCCGGCGCGCCGAAAATCAGCAGGTCCTTGTCGGCGTACTTGTCGACGTCGTCGGCCGTGCCGACGGTGACGCCATTCACCGGGTAACCCGTCGATGCGCCCATGCGGCCCATGGTCATCAGGTACAGGCTGTAGTCGCTCGAATCGGCCTCGTCCGGCAGGATCACGGCGGTCTCGGAGAGGTCGGCCATCCGCGTGAAGGGAAAGCCGCTGTTGGCGAAGGCGGCCAGATCGGGCAGGGCCATGTAATGCGGGAACGACGACAGGTCGATGGTCGAGTTCGGATCGATTGCGCCGACTACGTTATCCAGCAGACGGCCGTGGCATTCACCGGTGTTCGGAATATCGTAGAAGAAATGCAGACGCACTTGCGCGCGCGGCGTCAGCAGCAGCGGCGGAATATGGAGCGTGCGACTCGCTTCGGCGGTCCTGTCCGGCAACACGCGCGCGAAGTAATGGCTCAAGTCGAACACTGAGGCCGATTCGGCTGGAATCGGCAAAGCCTGCACGAAGCCGTCATTGACGCTGACATTCAGCGACGAACGGTCCCGCAGCGGACGCACCGTATAACGGTAGCGCAGATCGATCGGCGCGCCCTTGGTATGCCACATGAACAGATCGGGCGGGACGCGCAGATTCACGCGGACGGCGTCGGCGTCGTAGCCGGACACGGTCAGGTCGCGCGGGTCGGCGAGTTCGCCGAAACGCACCGGACGGTTGGTCGGCAGCCAGTTCGGCGCGTCGTACGGCGCGCGCGGCGCGAGTTCGTTCAACTGGGTGATCGTCGCGCTCGGGCCGCTCAGCGTGTTCTGGCCGATGCCGAGTGCCTTGGCGGCGGTTTTCAGTTCGGCTTCGGTGCGGCCGAGCACGAGCAGCAGCTTGCCGCGTGCCGGCGCTTCGCGATCCATCACGGCGATCGTCGGGCCGGAGATCGCCGGAATCGTCACGCCGGCCGGGCGCTGGTCGTCGGTCGCGAACACCACCGCGTTGCCCGACAGCGGCGCGTGATCCAGTTGCGCCGGAAACACCGCGCCACGATAGCCGGCGAGCGCGCCGAACCATGACGCGACGATGCCGCCCGCTTCGAGCGTAGCGGCGCCGGGTTTTTGCGGGAACACGAACGGCAGCTCGAGACGGCGCACGTCGCGGCGGTCGAAGAACGGCTGCGGCAATGCCGCCAGGTCCGGCTTGCTGGCGAGCGACGCATAGGTCAGATCGAGCGAACTGGCGTTGCTGACGGTGGCCCACAGCGACGAATTCGCCGGGTCTTCGCAGCTCGTCGTGTAATGCCCGATCAACTGCACGTTCAGATGGTTGAATTCGGTGATGAAACGCGGATCGATCGAGACGTCGCGCGCCACCAGCATGCCGGCCTGTTCGTGCGGCACGGGCAGCGTCGCGGCGACTTCGCCGTTCACCAGCACTTTCAGCTGGGAAATATTCGCGAGCAGCGCGGGCGAATAGCTATAGACCAGATGCAGGACCGCGCCGGTCACCACTTCGTCGCCGCGCACGGAGAAGGCGACGCCGTTCTGGCCGTCGGTGCCGCGCAGTTGCAGCGGATCGTGCGCGCCCAGGTCGGCGAAGGTGAGCGTCTGACGCCGGCCGCCCGGCACCAGCGTGCCCGGTTCGGCGGTGGTCGGCGTTCTGATACCCAGAGCTTTCACCGACGACGCGGCGAGCGCCGGCGTGGGCGTGGCCAACTGCGCTTGCGCGAGCGTGTTCGGATCGTAAGGGATGGCCGCGCTCGGCGCGGACACACTGCCCGCGCCAACGGCGACGCGCGCAGCCGGCGCGTCCTGGGTCACTGCCGCCTGGCCGGCTTGCGGCGCACTCGCGCCGCCGATGGCCGCCGCGGCCACTTCAGCCGCCGAAGCCAGCGGCGCCGCCAACGCGGTCTGCAACGCGAGCCAGCAGGCAAGCCCGCGCATCAACCGCTGCGAGCGGGGGCGTCCAGACAGACGTGCCTTCGGTTCCATCACACTGCGCTCGTGATTCGAGCGTTCGACGTTTGACTTCGCCATCCTGTTGCCCATAGATCAGTCTTTGGTTTTTAGCTTCTTGACGTCCACCGGACGGCTTTTCATCGCGCTTCGAAGGTCGGCATAAAGATGCTCGAAGAGCCCCGCAATGCCGCGTGCGCCGACCGTCAGCACATGCGACAGACCGCGCAACGGCGTGTCCTGCTGACGCCCTTCGGCCCAGCCGGTCCACGCGTCGGCGCGCGCGAAGGTGGTCTTGACGAACTCGTATTCCTGCTCGCGCGTCATCGCCGAGAAGCGCAGGCCCACGCGGCCCGGCTCCGTGAAACCGACGGTGGCGGGGAAGGCGTATTCCTCGTCGCCGCGAAACAGCGACACTGTCACGTGTTCGTGCAACGGCACTTCGATTTTCGCCGGCAGCGCCACGCCGACGCCGCCTTCCGAATAGTCGATGGTTTCGCAGGCAAGCGTGCGGCCGGTCGAGAACTTCAGCATCACGGGCATCTGCATCGCCACGCGGTGCACGGCGCGAATCTGCCGGCGCTCGCTCGCCGCGGCCACGCTCGCGCCGAGTATCAGCATGTTGTAGGTGGTCCAGCCGAGGTTCAGGATGGTCGTGTTCACCACGCTGCGGATGTGCCAATTCAGATAGATATGCACGATACCCACGACAAAGCCGATCAGGTTCAGCAACAGCAGGAACAGATACGGCCGCGAGATCGCCCAGTCGAAGTAGTTCTTCTCGATCTGGCCACCCTTGGCCGTCACGTTGAACTTGCCGAGCTTCGGATTGATCAGCGCGAGCAGCGTAGGCGCGGTGATGTACGACGCCAGCACCGATTCGTACACTTCGGCCCAGAACGAATGGCGGAACGAGCGCTGCATCCGCGAGTTGGTGATGCTCGCGTGCATCATGTGCGGCAGTGCGTAGATCGCGATCGTGCTGGCGGCGGCTTCGATCACGTGCGCGCCGAAGAACAGATACGACAGCGGTGCGGTGAGGAACACCAGACGCGGGATGCCGTAGAAGAAGTGCATCATCGCGTTCAGATAGCAGAGCCGCTGGCCGAGTTTCAGGCCCTTGCCGGTCAGTGGATTGTCGATCCGGAAAATCTGCGTCATGCCGCGTGCCCAGCGAATCCGCTGGCCGATGTGGCCGGAGAGACTTTCAGTGGCGAGACCCGCCGCCTGCGGGATCGCCAGATACGCGGTGGTGTAGCCGAGGCGGTGCAGCTTTAACGCGGTGTGCGCGTCTTCGGTAACGGTCTCTACTGCAATGCCGCCGATCTCTTCGACCATGGTCCGGCGCAGCAACGCGCAGGAGCCGCAGAAGAACGTGGCGTTCCACAGATCGTTGCCGTCCTGCACGAGGCCGTAAAACAGTTCGCCTTCGTTCGGTACCTTGCGGAAGGTGCCGAGATTGCGTTCGAACGGGTCGGCGGAGAAGAAGTGGTGCGGCGTTTGCAGCATCGACAGCAGCTTGTCGCGCAGGAACCAGCCGAGGCCGATCTGCAGGAACGAGCGGGTCGGAATGTGATCGCAGTCGAAGATCGCGAGGTATTCACCCTGGGTGATCTTCAAGGCTTCATTGATGTTGCCGGCTTTCGCGTGGCGGTTGTGCGTGCGGATCGTCCAGTTGACGCCGACCTCCTCGCAGAACGCCTTGAACTCGGGACGGCGGCCGTCGTCGAGCACGTGGATCGAGATTTTCTCGGCCGGATAGTCGAGCGCGAGCGCGGCGAAGATGGTCGGCTTCACCACCGAGAGCGGCTCGTTGTAGGTCGGGATGAAGACGTCGACGGACGGCCACAGGTCGCGCGAAGCGGGCAGCGGCATCGGCGTGCGCTTGAGCGGCCAGGCGGTCTGGAAGTAGCCGAGCAGCAGCACGAGGGTCGAATAGACCTCGGCCGAGACCAGCAGCAGGCCCCACGCGGCGTCGAGCGGATGTTCCCAGTACGTGGTCGAAGTGAGCCGCCAGTACATATAGCGGCCCGACGTGACCACCGAGAGCATGATCATCACCATCGTCGCGTAACGGCCAGGCAGGCGGCGGAACCACAGGGCGGTGATGAAGCAGCAGGTTGCGAACGTCAGTTGCTCGTAGAACGCGAGCGGCACCGTGAACACGAAGTACAGCATCATCAGCGCGAACAGCGTGACCAGACCCGTCACAATCCGGCTGTTCCAGAAGCGTGCGTCGACGAAGCGTTCGAGCCGCGATGGCTCGGCGCCTTCGAGGCCTGGCGATGAAGGCGTAGTCATGCGACGTTCCTCGGCGAGACGGCGATCGCATCGACCGCCGCCGTCAGCCAGTTGCCGCACGAGCGAAAATCCGCGGCTGCCTGGCTGAGTGGATCGTAGTGAATCAACGTGGTGTCGCAGGCGAGCGCTTCGCTCACGCCTTCGTCCAGATGGATCACGCCCGGGAAAAGCTTGTCGCCGAGCATCTGGCGCAAGACCTTGAGGACGTCTTTGGTCAACTGGCGCGACTGGTCGATCTGGTTGATCACATAGCCAACGCCGCCGAACTCGGGACGCGGCGCCGCATACGTTTCAATCAGCCGTTCCATTAACGGAATGGCCGCGTAAGAGGCGGCGTCGGCCAGCACCACGTTCAGCGCGAAGGTGGCCGCGCATAATGCCGTGCGTACGTACACGGACGAACCCGGCGGCGTATCGATGATGACGATGTCGGATGCATCGAGCCGCAGCGTCTGCAGCGACTGCGCGAGCCACCCCGGCTCCTGGTCGATACGCGCTTCGAAGCGGCGGCGGTCGTCTTCGAGCAGCGCGCCATAGGGCAGCACGGTCACGCCGTCTACGCCGTCGAACATCACCGATTGCCATGGATCGCCCGTCAACGTGGCGCGCGACAAGCCGTCGATGCTGTCGAGCGGCACGCCGAAATGCAGGCGCAGCGCGTTCTGCGGATCGAGGTCGAGGGCAATCACCCGGCGGCCGCTAGCGGCCAGCACGGAAGCGAGATTGGCGGCGAGGGTGGTTTTACCGACCCCGCCTTTGGCAGACACGACTGCAATGACCTTCATGAGCGACGAGGGCCGTTGATCAGCCACGAGTTGGAGGCGGCGGGCGTGACGGCGCGCGGTGCGCCCGCCGGCGCGGCGGCCGCTTGAGTGGCTGTGCCGCGCAGACGGTCGAAGACCGATTGCAGCGGTGCGGATTCGCTTGGCGGGGCGGCGGGCCGCGGCGGCGCGAGTGTGGGTTCCGGGGCGAACAGTTTGCCAAGGATCGAAGCGGGCGGCTTCGGCGCAGCAGGCGCAATCGTGGGGGTGTGGGCGGGTGCCTGTGCCTGTACCCACGCCTGTGCCCACGCCTGGGCAGGCGCGGGAGCAGGAGCAGGCGCAGGCGCTTGAACCCACGCGGGCGCGGCTTCCGGGTGCGGCGCCGGCGCGGTTTCATCTTCCGTATCGGGCGCGCCGAAACGCGAAGCGCCGCTCGAAGCGGCAGGCTGAACAGTGACGACGACCGGCGGGATGTCGCGCCTATGTGAGCGGGTGAACAGCGGCGCCTTCGCGCGCGTGACGGAGGCGGCGTCTTTGGGCGTCGTGTCCTGACGATCGGCAGTGGGCGCCGCGTCTTGCGCCGATGCCTCGCTAGCAGCGACTGCACGGCGTTGGCCGATCGCCGGAATCGCCGGCTGGGTCAAATCCAGCGTCACCAGCAGCGGCCAACGTGTGCGCGCCGAACGCGCTTCGTTTTCGCGGCCGATTTCCTGGTACGCGTTGGCGTCGCCCCCAAAATGATCGAATAGTTTCTCGATGTCGCTCGATGAACTCATAGTGCCGCCGTCTTGTACATGACTTGCCTTGCCACGATCCACACGCTTGCTCGCGGCGCCAGAACTGATTTCAACTTCACGATTCGCTCAGACCGGATGCCGGCCCATTCGAAACTCGATCGCGGTGTCTGTGCCGTACTCGCTGGTTTGTGCGACCGACAGGCCGTGCGCGCCCAACGCGCTCAACCAGGTCTGATAGACGCCTTCGAGAAACGCCGGGGTCCACGCGAGCGCCGTGTTGCCGAACGCCTGCAGCGGCGCGCAGTAATGAAGGATGCGCAAAGATTCGGCTTCGTCGGACAACTCCACGAAGCCCCAATCCATCCCATGCCAGACCAGATTCAATGCCTGAGCGAGTTCCGCCGTCGACCCGCAAGCCGGCAACTGATGCGCCGCGGCAAACCGGCAGCCGATGCGGTACATCAGTTGGCGCAGTTCGTCGCGGCCGATCTGCGCTTCGAACTCTGTTGCCAAAGCGGTCAGCATGCCACGCCATTGTGGCGAGATCTGGCGTTCCAGCAGGTAATCGAGAATTGGGACCATATTTTCCAGGAAAGGGCCGTTGCTTCAGCCGTGTATGAAAATGGGCACCGACGGTCAAATACAAGTGAACGTGTTAAGGAAAGCCGCGCGTTGCACGCGTCTTAGGTTATTTTTACCGAATTGTCCAGTCTGTTCGCCACACTTCGCAGGAGTCTACTTAAGACATTAACTTTTAGCCACTTTACATTCGTCGGAACTATGGGTGCAAATTGGGGTGGGTGGCCGCGTAGCCCCTCGGAGCGGGGCGCAATTCTATTTGCGGGCAGGCTAAATATTTGTCAGACGGTTGCCGTTATACATCGGACGAGTGACCGGAGCCAGTCTGATATCTATCAATATGCTTTCCACCTCAACGAAGCAACTGTCCGATTCCGGTTTGCGCGACCGTTTTCATCGACGATCGCTGGAACACCAGCGTCCACTTTCGACCGTGGCGATGGCGTTTACTGTTGTCGCCTTCCTGTGTTTCGTGGGGGCGCGCAACATGGTCGCCGGCCCGGCGACGCCGCTCCCCTACCGGCTCGCCTGTGCGCTGATGCTTGCCCTGCTGGCGATAGCGATTCCACGCACCGGCTCGACCCGGATGTTCGGCGCAATCGGTGTCGCGTACGCGCTGGTGCTGATGGCCGGGCTCGCGCTGAACGTTTCCGGCGTCGAGCAACCGTTGCTGTGGGCACTGCCGGCAATGGTGGCAATCCCGATCTGCGCCGCGCCGCTATGGCTCACGCCGCTGCATTTCTTCGCCGGCAGCGCGCTGTTCTATGGGGCGGCGCTTGCCTTGCTGTTTGGCGAGCCGCACACGCATGACGTCGACGTCGTCGTGTGGATGTGGGTGGTGGCGATCGGCATACCGGCTTCGGTTGTGTTTCACTTCGTTTTCTACCGGTTCCGGCGCAACCACTTTCTGCTCGAGAGCCAACTGGCGCAACTCGCCGCGACCGATCCGCTGACCGGCCTGCAAAACCGCCGCGCGTTTGTGAAGCAGGGCGAGCGCCGCCTCGAAACCATGACGCCCGATGCGCGGGTCAGCGCTATTTTTCTCGACATCGACAGTTTCAAATCGCTGAACGACCGCTTCGGTCACGCGATCGGCGACCACACGCTGTACCAGGTCGCCCAGGTGCTGATGGAGGAGACCTCCGCGGACGACAGCGTGAGCCGGATCGGCGGCGAGGAGTTCGCGGTGCTGCTGCGCGACGGGCTGGCCGGCGCACTGGCGCTGGCCGAGCGCCTGCGCTGTGCGATTGCCGCGATCGAGCGGCCCGACGGCCATCTGACCGCGAGCTTCGGCGTGGCCGAACACCGCAGTGGCGAAAACATCATGGTGCTGCTCGATCGTGCCGATGAAGCCTTGCTGCGCGCCAAGCATTCGGGCAGAAACCGCGTGTGCGCCGAACGTGCGTTGCCGTTCGAGGCGCCGCACATGCTCTCCGATGCTGCGCATGAGGAGGATGGGGCGGCTGCGTTGCGGCATCGCTGGGAGGACTATTACCTGACCTCGCACTTCCAGCCGCTCTATAGCTTGTCGCATCAGAAGCAGGTGGGGTTCGAGGCGTTGCTGCGCGGCGAGCAGGACGACGGCACGCTGGTGCCGCCCGTTGTCCTGTTCGCGCCGAAGCCGTCCCGCGACGAAGGCGCGCTCGATCGCGCGAGCCATGCCGTGCATCTGGCCAATGCGCGCGAATCGCTGCCCGGCGGTGCGTGGCTGTTCCTCAATATTTTGCCGGCCACGTTTATCGCCGAAGGCTATGCGGATCAGCTCGCCATGATCGTGCGGGCGGTGGGGCTCGAACCGGAGCAGGTGATTCTCGAGATTCTCGAATCGCATGGCGGCAGCGTCGACGACATGTCGCGGGCGGCGGCTTTGTACCGCGAGCATGGCTTTCTGATCGCCGTCGACGATTTCGGCGCGGGGCAATCGAACCTCGACCGGTTGTTGCGGATCCGGCCGGATCTCGTGAAGCTTGACGGTGAGCTGATTCGCGCAACCAGTCACGGTTCCGGGCAGCCGATCTTGCCGAAGCTCGTTTCGCTGTTGCATCAGGCGGGGATGCTGGTGGTTGTGGAGGGCGTAGAGACCACTGAGGAATTGATTCTTGCTGTTGAGTCGAATGTGGATTTCGCGCAGGGGTATCTGCTCGGGCGGCCGGCGACCGAGATTGCGCCGCCGGAATCGGTGCATCGGCGGATCGATGATGCTTTTGATGTGATTGCTCAGGGGAGGGCGCATCAGCATGCGTTGTTCGAGTCGGAAGTGGAGCCTTATCGGGTTGCGTTGAGGCTTGCTGCGGATGGTTTGGTGGCCGGTGTTGCAATGCGGGAGGCGTTTGCTTTTCTGGCGACGTTTGATCGCTGTATCAGCTGTTTTATTCTCGATGATTCGGGTAGGCAGATTGGGGCTGAGGTGCCGGGGCCGGCGTGGAGCAGCGATGCGGCTTCGCTGCAGCCTGTCGCGAATCCGCGGGATGCAAGGTGGGATCATCGGCCTTATTTTCGTAATGCGGTTTTGTTGCCTGGGGTGGCTGTGGCTAGTAATCCTTATCTTTCTTTGGCCAGCGGCCGGCCTTGTGTTGCGGTTACCTTGGCTGTGCAGTTCGCTAGTGGTAGGGCTGTTGTTGGAGTGGAGCTGGATTGGTCGGTGGTGGGGTTGCCTTGGCCGGCGGGGGATTAAGGTTTTTTTTGCTTTTTTGCTTTTTGCTTTTTTGCCTGCGGCGCTTTGGCTGTTTGCCTAGGGCGTTGGCCTTTCCTTGAATTGATATTGGTTTATTAGCGTCGCCCCTATGCGGGGCGGCACTCACTTTCTTTGCCGCCGCAAAGAAAGTAAGCAAAGAAAGCGGCTCAAACCGCTAATGCTAAGTGGGCACCGTGGTCTGCACGGGGTAGTGGTGCATCTGGAATCCGGGCCCTCGCACCTTCAGGCACCAGTGACAAAGGATTCATCAGCTCCCACTCCGCACTACGTGCGTCGCGGACAGGTCTGCATGGGAAACCACAGGCTTCGCCCCGGCTCAATAAGCCCGTGTCCGTTCCCACCGCCACAAACGTCGCGCCCGCCGCCAGGTACTCGGCCGCAATGGCCGAATCCGGTACTAGTACACCCGCCGCTTTGCCGGCGTCCCGCACCTTCCCGATATCCGCTTCCATCTCGATGCCCGCGCCAACGCACTCCCCATGCCACGAATGCCCCGCGGCGGGTAGCGCGTCGCCGCGACGGCGTTCGGTGCGTGCTCGTTGTCGATCAATAGCCAGTCGAAACCGGCCGTGGCCAGCAACTCGGTCACGTGTGCGTCGGCAGGCGCCGCCCATAAGCCGAATTGCGGTTTGCCTTCGGTCAGCGCGCGCTTGAATGTGTTTTGCAGTAGAGACATGTCGGCACACTCAAATGAAGTTCAAACCAATGCCGCCCAGCGGACCATAGTCGACATGGAAAGTGTCGCCCGCTCGTGCCGGGATCGGGCTCGTGAACGAGCCGCTCAGAATGACGTCGTTTGCGTTCAATACCTCGTCATACGAAGCGATCTTGTTCGCGAGCCATGCAACGCCAATTGCAGGGTGATTCAGCACGGCCGCGGCAAGTCCGCTTTCTTCCACAGCCCCATTCTTGTAAAGCAATGCGCCCACCCAACGAAGGTCGACGTCCAGCGGGCGCACCGGGCGGCCGCCCAACACAATGCCGGCATTCGCCGCGAAGTCGGAGATGGTGTCGTAGACCTTGCGCGGCGCCTTCGTCTCACGGTCGATTTGCTCGATGCGCGCGTCAATAATCTCGACCGCAGGGCTCACGTAGGCCGTGGCATCCAGAACATCGAACAGCGTGACGCCAGGGCCCTTCAAAGGCTTGCTCAATACGAAGGCCAGTTCGACTTCCACGCGCGGTGCAATGAATCGGTCGGCGCGGATGTCCTGGCCGCTTTCGATGAACATGCTGTCGAGCAGCGGCGCATAGTCGGGTTCGTCAATCTGCGACGAACGCTGCATCGCGCGTGAGGTCAGGCCAATCTTACGGCCCTTGATCACATGCCCCTCGGCCAGTTTGAGCTTCACCCACTCGCGCTGAATCGCGTAACCGTCCTGTACAGTCATCCCGGGATACCTGGCCGAAAAGTGGCGCAGCTGGGTACGCGTTTTCTCGGCGTTGTCGAGCTGCGCCGCGAGATCGCGGATAGTCTGTTCGTCTAGCATGATGGATTCTCTATGAGCAGCCGACAGGCCCGGCTGCTCGGGCCGGAATATTAGGCCGGAATATCAAGCTCAAATCCCAGGCACAGATCGCAGGCACAGATATCGGGCACAGATATCAGGCACAGATATCAGGCACAGATATCAGGCACAGATATCAGGCACAGATATCAGGCACAGATATCAGGCACAGATATCAGGCACAGATATCAGGCACAAGTCTCAGGCACAAGTCTCAGGCACAAGTCTCAGGCACAAGTCTCAGGCACAAGTCTCAAGCCCAAATCTCAAGCCCAAATCTCAAGCCCAAATCTCAAGCCCAAATCTCAGGCCTTTAGCCGCGCGTGCAAGTTATTGTGCTTCCACGTTTCCGCTTCGCTGAATTCATTGATTTCCAACGACAACGCCAGCCCGTGTTGTTGAAACTCAGCGGCGAAGTGCTGTTTGATCGCTTCAAAAAGCGCCTCTCCGGTCGCCTTTTTAGTGGCGTCCGAGCGGCCCGGGGCGATCTTCAGGTTCGCGTGCAGGAAGGCGGCGTCGGCTCTGCCGTCGGCGATGCAGTAATGATCGCAGCGCAAGGCGCGCACGCGGATGCCGCCGAGCGGATAAACGCGTTGTTCGTTCTCGCGCTGTGCGCCGAGGCATTCAGCGAGTGATGCGCAAAGCTGCCCGATGCTGTCTTCATCAGCAAGATTGGCGCTGTATTCGAGTGTCAAATGTGGCACGGCAGGTTCCTTTTTCAGAGTTTAAGCAGGCAGGGGCGTCACGGGGAAGATCGCATTGATCTGGCCGGTGCCCGAACTGCCGAAATACGGCGTAACGACTTCAACCTTGCCGTCGTAACGATCCCAGCCGAGCGCACCGAGCAGCATCGCGGTGTCGTGCATGCCGCCTTCGCCCCAGCATTTCTCGTTATACAGCGGCAGCATCTCGCAGAAGGTCTTCCAGTCGCCGGCTTCCCACAACTCGACCACCTTGCGGTCCATCTGTTCGAGAAATGGACTCCACACCTTGTGCATGAATTGCTCGGCGGTGCCGTTGTTGGCGAAGTGGTGGCTCAAGGACCCGCTCGCCAGAATCGCCACGGTGCCGTCGTAGCGTTTCTCGATGGCCTTGCGTACCGCGAGGCCGAAGCGCGCGCTGGTTTCGAGGTCGTGCCACATGCACCAGCCGGCTACCGACACGGTCTTGAAGTGCTGGTCGCTATTCATATAGCGCATAGGCACCAGCGTGCCGTATTCGAGCTCGAGCGTGGTCTCGCTGTGCGCACGGCATTTTACGCCCATTTCATTGGCGACTTCCGCAATCAGATCGCCGAGCCCGACATTGCCAGGATACGCGTACGGCATGTTCTTGATGAAGTGCGGCAACTCGTTGCTCGTGTAGACACCCTCGAATTTCGGCGCGCAATTGATGTGGTATTCGCTGTTCACCAGCCAATGCACGTCGAAGACGACGATCGTATCCACACCCAATTCGCGGCAGCGTCGCCCGATTTCATGGTGGCCGTCGATCGCGGGCTGACGGCAGCCTTTGTGCGGGCCGTCGAGTTCGGACAGATATAACGACGGGACGTGAGTGACTTTTGCTGCTAACGCGAGTTTGCCCATCGCGGTCTCCTATTCTGTGTGGCGCGAGGCGTGATGCCCCCGCGCGCACATGACCGGCGTGTCAGACGCCCCATCGCGGAATGTGATGCGAGCCGAGCGACACGCACACGTTCTTCGGTTCGAGGAACACTTCGTAGCTCCACGTGCCGCCTTCGCGGCCCACGCCTGATGCCTTGGTACCGCCGAACGGCTGGCGCAGATCGCGCACGTTCTGGCTGTTGACGAAGCACATGCCCGCGTCGACAGCTGCGGCGACGCGATGCGCGCGGCCAGTGCTCTCGGTCCAGATGTAGCTCGACAAACCATAGGAAATGTCGTTGGCGAGTTTGACCGCATCGGCTTCGTCGTCGAACGGAATCAGGCAGGCAACCGGGCCGAAAATCTCTTCCTGGGCAATCCGCATGCGGTTGTCGACGTCGACGAACACGGTCGGTTGAACGAAGTTGCCTTTGCGCATGGCTTCGGGCAAGTCGGGCGTGTCGAGTCCGCCGCACGCGAGCGTGGCGCCTTCTTTGGGACCGAGTTCGATATAGCTGTGGACTTTGGCCAGATGTCCCTGGCTGATCATCGGGCCGACGATCGTGCTGTCGGTCAGCGGATCGCCCACGGTCAAGCGTTTTGCGCGTTCGATGAAACGTTCGGCAAAGCGCGCGTAAATCGAGTGCTGCACCAGAATGCGCGAACCCGCCGTGCAGCGCTCGCCGTTGTTCGAGAAGATCATGAACACGGCGGCGTCGAGTGCGCGCTCGAAATCGGCGTCGTCGAAAATCACGAATGGTGATTTGCCGCCCAGTTCCATCGAAAACTTTTTCAGGCCGGCCGTTTGTACGATGCGGTTGCCGGTTGCCGTCGAGCCAGTGAACGACACCGCATGCACGTCCGGGTGCGCCACCAGCGGTTCGCCGGCGTCCTTGCCGAAGCCATGCACGACGTTCAGCACGCCGGCAGGAATGCCGGCCTCGAGGGCGAGATTGCCGAGCATCGAGGCAGTCAGCGGCGCCAGTTCGCTCATCTTCAACACGGCGGTATTGCCGAACGCGAGGCAGGGCGCGACCTTCCAAGTGGCCGTCATGAACGGTACGTTCCACGGCGAGATCAGCGCGCAGACGCCGACCGGGTGGAACAGCGTGTAGTTCAGGTGCGTATCGGTGGGATACGTATGACCGTCGACTCGGGTGCACATCTCCGCGAAATAGCTGAAGTTGTCGGCGGCGCGCGGCACGAGTTGCTTGCGCGTCTGCGAGATCGTCTGGCCGGTGTCCTTCGTTTCGGTCTCCGAGATGTCCGGCACGTTCTTCGCGATCAGTTCGCCGAGCTTGCGAATGACTTTTGCGCGCTCCGCCGCGGGTTTGCCGGCCCACGCCGGAAACGCCTGTTTGGCCGCACGCACGGCGGCGTCGACTTCTTGCGCACCGCCGCGGGCCACTTCCGCGAGCACGTCCTGCGTCGCCGGATTAACCGTCTCGAAGTAGTCTTTCGCGGTGCTCGGTTTGCCGTCGATCAGGTGTTCGATTCGCATGCCTTGTCCTTTCTTTGGTCCCATAGCGCTTACCCCGATCCCATATAAAGCCGCCGATCAGGCGCGGCCGAAGTCCGCGTCGGATGCAATCGTATTGACGAGACGGCCAAGCCCGTCGATTTCGCAGACCACTTCGTCGCCCGCATTGACGTTGACGATGCCTTCCGGCGTGCCGGTCAGGATCACGTCGCCGGGTGCGAGGGTCATGAAGCTGCTCAGGTATTCGATCAACGCCGGGATATCGGTGACGAGATCGCGCGTGTTGCCGTGTTGCTGCCGCGTGCCATTCACGAACGTGCGCAATTCGAGTTGCGTGACGTCGTCGACATCGGCGGCGTCGACGAACCAGGGACCGAGCACCGTGCCGCCGTCGCGATTCTTCACGCGCAGGTTGGGGCGGTAATAGTTTTCCAGATAGTCGCGGATCGCGTAGTCGTTGGCGATCATGTAGCCGGCCACATGCTGCATGGCGTTTTCGCGCTTGACGTTCTGCGCGGTTTGGCCGATCACGACAGCCAGCTCGCACTCGTAGTGCATAAAGGCGACATCGGCGGGGCGGCGCGTGAAGCCGCGGTGACCAATCACCGTGCCCGGGCCTTTGAGAAAGACCAAAGGTTCTTCCTGCTTGTTGAACTGCAATTCCTTCGCGTGCTCGGCATAGTTCAAACCGAGCGCGAAGATCGTGCCGACCTCGATCGGTGCGAGCCACACCACTTCATCCTCACGACGCACGCGGCCGTCGGCGAGGCGTACGCCGTTGGCGTCCGGATAAGCTTCGTGAATCGCGCCTGCATACGCAACACGGCCACGCATCATGGCTGTTCCCCATCTTGTTCTTCTGCACCGGCAAACGATACTTCGAGCGGCGCCAATCCGCCAATCGATAGCGTGGCCGTGTCGCCGATATGGGCGATGGGAGAACCATAAGGCACGCCGAGCGTGATGACGTCACCGGCGCTCAGTGTCATGAAATCGGTTACGTCCGCAATCAATTGCGCGGCCTTGCGTACCGACGATGCAGTACTCGCCGTGAAGACCTCACGTCCTGGAAGCGAAACCTTGATCGTCAGATCGTCGGGCGTAGCAATATGACGCGCTGCAACCACCGCCGGTCCGATCACGCAAAAGCCGTCGCGTGCCCGGAACCGTACCGAGGGCCGGTACACGCTCGCATGCGGCACGCTCAGGTCGGCGACCAGCGTGTAGCCGGCGATATAGTCGAACGCCTGGCCGGCGCCGACGCGTGTTGCAGTGCGGCCAATCACGATACCCAGCGAAGCGCCGACTTCCACACCCAATGCATCATCAGGCACGACGACACGTGCGCGATGACCGGCAAAGCTATTGCGCGGCTTCAGATAGAGAATCGGCGCTTGCGGCGGTGCTTTATACGGTGTGGCATGCACCGCATCGCCCAATGCTTCCAGCGCAGCGCGGTCGTTCAGCAAGGTTCCATAGACAGCGCCGGAAACGGGCGCACGGCAGGCCATGCCGCGTGCGAGCAGCGCGGCAACAGTGTCCGCATCCACGTCGCGAGGCAGCGCGTCGCCTTCGGGGTGCAACAGGTGATCGGCGAGTGCAAACATAAATTAGCTGTCTCTCGGAGAAAACACTAACATATTAGTAGTATTGCGCTTGATATCATCCACGGTCAATAGCCTGTCGGCTGATCGCGGGTTTTCCCTTGATTTTCGACGGCTGCCTTTAACTTATCCGCCATGTCCGCTTCCGCTTCTACCCGAGTTCTGCACCGCAATCTGCCGATGTTGCTGCTGCGCGCCAGAGAAAAAATGATGGAGCGTTTCCGCCCATTGATTACCGCGCACGGACTGACCGAACAGCAGTGGCGCGTGATTCGCGCACTCAATGAGCACGGCTCGATGGAGCCGCGCCACATCTCCGAGATCTGCACGATTTCGAGCCCGAGCATGGCCGGCGTGCTCGCGCGCATGGAGAGTATGGAACTGGTGACGAAGGAGCGTTTCGCGGAAGACCAGCGCCGCGTGCTGGTGTCGCTCACCGACACGAGCGTGGAACTGGTGCGCGTGATCTCGAAGGATCTCGAAGCGCACTATCGCGAGCTGGAGCGTAAGGTAGGGCCGGAAATCGTCGAGCGCGTGTATCGCGCGGTCGACGATCTGCTTGCCGGCCTTGAGGAAGAGGATGAGTGAAAGCCGTGGCTCAATCGCCCTTGTCGGGCGCAGCCCGTTTTCGGGGCCGCACGGGTGCGGTTCAGAGTTGTTCGGTCTTTTCTTTACCGGCTCAGGCGGGCAGCAGACTACCGATACTCGTCGATTTCGATAGTGCCGCCAAGCGACTCCATCATTACGAGAATATCGTCAGGGACGTCGGGTACACGATCGCCTGTCTCGTTGTGCCAATAACAGAAGAACCGCATGCGCGCGTCGGTTCTCGCGATGGTCGCGCGCAAGTCGTCCCGAGGCAGTCCAAGCCGCTCGACCAGGTACCTGAGGTGCGGCTCAAGTCGGTTGCTCCTTACTGCTGCTTCACTGCTAACGCTCCAGTAGCCGAAGCGCCATCTGTTTTCGCTGACACGGCCTGACGGCAAGACCTTGAGTTCGCCCTTCACGCCGGAGCGATCTGGCAGCACATTGAAATACGCGGTCCAGAAATCTGGGGGTTCGGCATCCTGATAGATTGAAAAAGACGCGTATGCGAGGGGGGTATCCGTTGACATTGTGGCTTGTTCCTTAAGGTGCATAGACATGCATGTTGTCGATTTTTCCGCCGTTGAAATACACGTCTCCGTTGTCATGCCAGATGACGTTGTCGTCTCCACTCGACACTTTCGCCATCCGCCGAAACCGCGTTGTACTCGGGAAACTGCGCACCAGTCGCGCATGCATGATTCGGCAGGATGCGCAATGCGTGAGCGCCACGTCGATACAAGGTAAACTGCTTCGTCCGTAACGAAGTCGACAGCTTGACCCGCTAAAGTGTGCGCTTGAGCGAGGTGGGGCAGGCAATGTCTGCCGTCCATCGAATCCATGTCGCTTCCATTTGAAGAGAAGTCCAATGCCGTTGTCACATGGACCGTCGAGCGGTCCCTCAAGCGGTCCCTCAAGCGGTCCGTCAGGTGCCGCTGACGGGTCGGCCAGCATGTCGCATGATCCCGCCTCTCGTCCAGCTGAAGGCTCGCAACATAGTGCCCTGAAACAGGGGGTATTTCTGCACACGGGCTGGCGCAGCGCCGGAACGTGGATCTGGTCACGCCTGCGCGCACTCGATTCCGTGACCGGATTCTATGAACCGTTCAGCAACGTGCTCGCCGATCTGAGCCTCGCCGACGTTTCCGCATCGCGTCCTACCTTGACTTCCGGGCATCCGCCGCTCGCCGCGCCGTATTTCGAAGAGTACCGGCCGTTTCTGCAAGAGGGGGCGCGCGGCGTAGCCGGATACAGGAAGCGCTTCGGCACGGATCGCTTCTCACCTGTACCCGACGCGGAATTCCCCGCGCTGCAGGCCTATTTGGCCAACCTGTGCGAGCGCGCCGCCGGGCAAGGCAGCGTACCCGTCTTCAAGTTTTGCCGTTCGTCGGGCCGGCTGCCGTGGCTCAAGCGCGCCTTTCCGCAAGCCATGCATGCAGCCGTGCTGCGAAATCCCGCATCGCAGTTTGCCTCGGGGTGGCTGCTCAATCAGCAATGGAGCAATCCGTTCTTCGTGGCCGCGCCGTTTCGCGTGCTGGGTCTGAATCAGACGGAGCCGCTGGTCCGGCAGGCCATCGAAATCTGCGGCGTGAGCTTGCCGCCTGTTGTGCCGGCTTCGGATGACGCCTACGCCATCGCATGCGAACAATATGCGCGCACGGCGGAAGGCAGCAACGCGTATCGGGCGTTCGTCGCGTTGTGGATTCTTTGTGCGTTGCGGATGGCGGACGGCGTCGATCTGATGATCGACGTCGACCGGCTGGGACAGTCGCGTGAGTATGCGGCCGGATTGCGCGCCGGGTTCCAGGCGCAAACCGGTTTGTCGCCTGACTTCAGCAGCGCGCGCGATCTGGTCGAGGAGACGCGTCGCAGCGCGGCGCGCATGGTCGGGATCGATGGCCGCTCGATGCGGGCGGTTCATTCCGCGGCGCTGAAATTCCTCAAGGCGCAAAGCGGAACGGACGCCGCCTTTATCGAACTCATCCGCGAGAAGATGGTGCTGGCCAACGAATTGACGGAGCAATGGCGCTGAATGTTCGATAGGAACGCGGCAGTGCGAATCGTCGCGTACTTGTGCCGGGCGTGATTTCAGTTATCAGCACCTAATGCGGCTCTAACGCTCTAACGGCCGCCGGGACCGCCGTCCGGATTGCGGCGCCATGGCGCGTCGGAGAAGTACTGGTCCGGCTTGAAAAATACCGCGCTGCCCGTTACCGCGACCAGCTTGCCGAGCCTGCCTTCTTCGATCGGTTGCTTCGCTCGGGCCATGATTGGGCTGTGAGCCCGGTGATGACCGACCAGCATTTTCGCGCCGGAGCGCTCGACCTCGTCGACGAGCGTCTCCGCTTCCTCAACCGTGGACGCGAGCGGTTTTTCGAGCGGCTACGGCGATCCGGGTCCGGTTCATGGATAAGCTTTCTCCGGTGGCAGAAAGAGCGGGGTTATACGAGCGCTTTCTTGGCCTCAGCCATGGTCTGGGCCCGCTGCAGTTCGTATTCGTGCTTGTCGATCGGAACGGCATTGCGTTCGCCCAGGTCGCTCAGCTTGACGCGGAAGTTCTCGCGTGCGCTCCAGGCCGTTACCGCTGCAACGATCGTGATGCCGAAGGTGATTGCGCCGATGGTGAGCGGAACATCGTGCGATCCGGGCGGCGCCACATAGGCGAACAGTGCCGGCAGCAGCGCGGTAATCGTGGTGCCGATGTTCTGGCCGATCGCCATCGCGGACACGCGTGAGCGGGTCGGGAACAGCTCCGGGAAGAAACTCGGAAAGATGGCGTTATAGCCTTGATAGATGATGCCCCACATGAGGATCGACATCACCATCGCGAGCGGCACGTTCCTGATGCTGATCGCGTAGAGATAGCCGAACGAGAGCAGCCCCGCGCCGAGCGCGCCGACGATGATTGGCAGGCGGCGGCCGATCCGGTCGGACAGATTGCCCACGTAGGGAATCACCAGCACGGCGACGATGTTGCCGATTACCGGAATCCACAGATAGACACTCTTGGAAAAGCCGATGCCGTACGATGGCTGAACCGCATACGCCGCGCCGAAAATGGTGGCGACGACAGGGATCACGTTCATCAGCGAGCAGCCGACCACCCGCAACATATCCCCCCAGTTATAACGGAAGGCTTCGACGATCGGTGACCTGGGTATGGCGCCGCTGGCGTCTTCCTTGGCGAAAGCCGGCGTTTCATTGACCTCGCGGCGAATGATGTAGCCGGCAATCAGCACCACCGAACTCAACAGAAACGGAATCCGCCAGCCCCACGAGTTGAACGCGCTCTCTTCCATGAAGTAGGCGAGTGGCAGGAACACGGCCGCGGCGAGAATCTGCCCCGCTTGCACGCCTTGCAGCGTGAAGCTTGCGTAGTAGCCGCGCCGCCCGAACGGTGCATGTTCGAGAATCATGGAGCTCGCGCCCGAGATTTCGCCGGCCACGGCAAAACCCTGGATCAGGCGGAGAACGACTAGCAGTGCCGGTGCAAGCAGGCCCACCTGGCGGTAGGTGGGCAGAAAGCCGACCGCCATCGTCGAGAGGCCCATCAGGAACATGCATACTAGCAGGACGTTTTTCCGGCCGTGCGTGTCGCCCCAGTGCCCCAGCACGACCGCGCCGATGGGCCGCGCGACATAGCCGACGCCATAGGTCGCGAGCGATGCGACGATGGCGATCTTCGGATTGCCGGATGGAAAGAACAACTGAGGAAAGATAAGGGCCGCTGCCTGCGCGTAGATGAAGAAATCGTAGTATTCGAGCGCCGAGCCGATCCAGCCGCTAGCGGTCGCCTTGCGAGCCTGCGAGCGACGCTCGCGGCCGCCTGCCGATGCATTCGTTTCCATGTCGTCTCCTGAACAGAAATGTTTTGATCAGCTTCTGTGGCTGCCTCATTTGCGTCTTTAAAGTGAATTTTTGCAAGCCAGGACTTATCGGGAAGCGGCTGTCAATTGCCGCCGGCGGTCCGGTGCGGGTGCCGAAATGCACTGCCGCGTGGATAGATCTGCCAGTGAGACCGGGTTAACCAGTACTTTGGGATCCATAGTATTTCGTCTGATCAGCTTCGCTTGCCTGATCCAAGCGCACTCGTCACGCATGGCGTGGGCGGCATTTGAGCGGAGCCTGGCGTATGGAGGCCACCCGGATAGGGTCACGAATGGAAGCCCTTTCCTGAGGTTGCACCGGTCAGACTGACCAGCACAGTTGCCATACGAAAAACAATACAGTGAGGCGCGGTTTTATTGTGCTGTATCGGGAATATGGCCGGCACCGTCGATACAGTTGGCGGGTCCACCCTTGCGGCCTTTCCCGAACACGAGGTAACGAAATGAATGCAGTGAACGAACAAGCGAAGTTGTCGGTGCAGCAGTTGGGCCATTACATCGGCGGCGCGCCGGCTGCGTCGATTAGCGGCCGCTTCAAGGACGTGTTCAATCCCGCCACGGGCAAGGTGACCGGCTCGGTCGCATTGGCGTCGGTTGAGGAAGTGGATGCGGCCGTGCAGGCCGCCAAGGCCGCCTTTCCCGCCTGGAGCGAAACCGCGCCGATCAAGCGCGCCCGCATTCTGTTCAAGTTCAAGGAGCTGCTGAACCAGCATCACGACGAACTCGCCATGCTGATCACGCGTGAACACGGCAAGGTGTTCACGGACGCGCAAGGCGAAGTGGTGCGCGGCATCGAAGTGGTCGAGTTCGCCTGCGGTATTCCGAACCTGCTGAAGACCGATTTCACCGACCAGATCGGCGGCGGCATCGATAACTGGAATCTGCGTCAGGCGCTGGGCGTGGTAGCGGGGATCACGCCGTTCAATTTCCCGGTGATGGTGCCGATGTGGATGTTCCCGGTGGCGCTCGCTTGCGGCAACACGTTCGTGCTGAAGCCGTCGGAGCGTGACCCGTCGGCGTCGTTGCGCATTGCTGAATTGCTGAAGGAAGCCGGTCTGCCGGACGGCGTGTTCAACGTCGTGAACGGCGACAAGGTGGCCGTGGATGCGCTGATCGCGCACCCGGACGTCGCGGCGCTGTCGTTTGTCGGGTCCACGCCGATTGCGGAATACATCTATACGGAAGCGTCGAAGCGCGGCAAGCGTGTGCAGGCGCTCGGCGGCGCGAAGAATCATCTGGTGGTGATGCCGGACGCCGATCTGGACCAGGCGGTCGACGCCTTGATCGGCGCCGCCTACGGTTCTGCAGGTGAGCGCTGCATGGCGATTTCGGTCGCGGTGGCGGTTGGCCATGTCGCCGATGAACTGATCGAGCGCCTCGTGCCGCGCGTGAAGTCGCTGGTGATCAAGAACGGCGAAAACCTCGACGCCGAAATGGGTCCGTTGGTTACCGCCGAACATAAGGCCAAGGTGGCCGGCTATATCGATTCGGGCGTGGCGGAAGGCGCGAAACTGATTGTCGATGGCCGCGCGCATCCGGTTGCGAATGAAGACGGCTTCTTTATCGGCGGGACGCTGTTCGACCAGGTCGGCACGCAGATGAAGATCTACAAGGAAGAGATCTTCGGCCCAGTGCTGGCCGTTGTGCGCGTGCCCGATTTCGCGAGCGCGGTCGAGTTGATCAACGCGCACGAGTTCGGCAACGGTGTGTCGCTCTTCACGTCGGATGGCGGCGTGGCGCGCGCGTTCGGCCGGCAGATCCAGGTGGGCATGGTCGGCATCAATGTACCAATCCCGGTGCCGATGGCATGGCACTCGTTCGGCGGCTGGAAGCGCTCGCTGTTCGGCGACCACCACGCGTATGGTGAAGAGGGCGTGCGTTTCTATACGCGCTACAAGAGCATCATGCAGCGCTGGCCGGATAGCATCGCGAAGGGTGCCGAGTTCACGATGCCGGTCGCCAAGTAAGCAATAAAGCAGCCCTTAAACGCCAGCGGACGAATCTTCTTCCGCTTCGCTCAACACGGCATTCTGCACCGCCGTGGCAGGGCTGACATAAGGCGGCGCCTGGCGCGGGTCGTCGATGCTGTAGCGCAACCGGCCCGCCTCGACATACACGCGCAGCTGCCGATACTTCACCAGATAGATCAAGCCGACGATCGCCGCCGCGAAACCCGATGCAGCGCCGACCCCGAGCGCCCAACGCGGGCCGAAGCGATCCGCGACCCAGCCCACGACCGGCGCGCCGAGCGGCGTGCCGCCAAGCGCGATGGCCAGCAGGATCGCGATCACCCGGCCGCGCATGGCCGGCTCGGTGCTAAGTTGCACGAGGCTGTTCGTCGACGTGGTGAACGTCTGCGTCGACACGCCGATCACGACGAGTGCAAGCCCGAACAGCACATAGTTCGGCATTAGCGCGGCGACCGTGCAGCCCACGCCGAAAATCGCCGCTGCGCCGAGCAGAAGGGCCATGCGAGGTTTCGCTCTGCGTGCGGCGAGCAGCGCACCGGTCACCGAGCCGACCGCCATGGTCGAGCTCAGCACGCCGTATTGACTCGCGCCTGCATGAAAGGCGGTGACCGACATGGTGGAGATGAAGATCGGGAAGTTCAGCCCGAAAGTGCCGATCAGAAACAGCATCAAGAGCGCGGCCTTCAGATCGGGGCGCGTCCACACATACTTGAAGCCTTCCACGAAGCTGCCGCGTGTGCGTATCGCACGCGGTTTCAGATTCAGTTCGCTGAGGTGCAGCATGCGCAGCGAACCGAGCACGGCGACGAAAGAGAGCGCGTTGATCAGAAACACCCAGCCGGTACCCACGGAGGCGATCAACAGCCCCGCGACCGCGGGCCCGATCATGCGCGCTGCGTTGAACGAGGTGGAGTTCAACGCGACCGCGTTCGACAGGTCGGCTTCTCCCACCAGATCGGAGACGAAGGTCTGACGCGCCGGTGAATCGAACGCGGTGACGCAGCCGAGCAAGCCCGCAAACACATAGACCTGCCATAACTGGACGAGGCCGGTAACGGTGAGAAGCCCGAGGCATAAGGCCAGCGTGCCCATTGCCGCCTGGGTGGCGAATAGCAGCTTGCGGCGGTCGAAATGATCGGCCGCATAGCCGGTTAGGGGCAGCAGGAGCATTTGCGGCCCGAACTGCAGCGACATCACAATGCCTACGGACGTTGCGTTGTGATGTGTGAGTTCCGTGAGCACGAGCCAGTCCTGCGCCGTGCGCTGCATCCATGTCCCGATGTTGGAGACGATCGCGCCGCTGGCCCAGACCCGGTAGTTGAACGTGCGCAGCGAACGGAAGGTGCCGCTCACCGGGACATCCCCGTGTGAACGATCTGCGCCGTGCAACAGTTTAAACGCGTGGTCATGCGCGCGATGTCTCGAGCAGATCGAGGACGTCCTGTGTCGTGCCGGTTTCGCCGAGGCGCGGGAAGATTCGCGCGACGCTGTTGGTATGAGCGTCGAGGTTCATGTCCGTCATCGCGTCGACTGCGAACGTGACGTTGAAGCCGAGTTCGTGGGCGAAACGCGCGGTGGACTCGACGCCGATGCTGGTGGACACGCCGACGAGCACGATCTGCGTGACGCCTTGTTGGCGCAGATACGCTTCGAGATCCGTGTTCGTGAATGCGCCCCAGGTGCGCTTGGTCACCAGATGATCCGACGGCTGCCGATTCAGTTCGGGCACGAGATCCGCAAAGCCTGCGGGGAAATCACCGGTAGGACGCGACTGTTCCGCGCGGCCCGGCGCGCCGGCCGTCACGTTGACGAGCACCACCGGCAGACCGTGGCGGCGAAATGCATCGGCCAGATCAGTGGAGCGCTTGACGATCTCGCCGATGGGGTGGACGGTGGGCAGCGCGACGATGCCTCGCTGCAAATCGATGACGACCAATGCGGTCTTTGCGTCGAGCGTGGTGAGAGCCATGGTGTTTTCCTGAGCGTTACGAGTCGATGAGGCGTTTGAGCAAGTCGACGCCAATCGCGAGTTGTTTCTGTTCGGCGGCGGAGAAACGGGTCTGGATCGTACGGAATAGCCAGTCTTCGCGTGCCGCGCGGCTTGCCTTGATCTTCTTGCGGAAGGCGGGCGTGAGGGAGAGAACGGTTTGCCGCCCGTCGTTCGGGTCTGGAGTACCGCTCACGAGTCCGGCAGCTTTCAGAACCGAAAGCGTTTCGCCCATGGATTGCGGTCGCATACCCTGAAGGCGCGCGAGCGTAGTGACCGTTGCTGGACCTTCGCGTTCCAGCAGGCCGAGCACCTGCACCTGCGACGGCGTGAAATCGCCCACATGCGCTTCTTCGCGCAACCGGCGGCGCAGTTTGCCGACGAGTACGCGCAGGTCTTCCGCCGTGGCGTGCAGGGCGTCCGGGTTGGACGGGGGGCGGGTGGGCTGAGAGTCGTTGCTGGACATACCGGCAGATGTGAAGGTTACCTTGGTAGGTTACCTTCGCATCTGCCGGGAGTCAAGTTGCGGAAGTTGGCAGCGGAATGCGAGGGGGCCGTGCATTCCGTGTCTCGCTTTAGTGATCGAAGGTATCCAGCGGAGAGCCGGACGACATCGGTCCGCTTTTCCGTGATGGACTTTTCCGTAACGGATTGAGGCACTCCTTGGGCCAGCGCACCTGTGGTAAAAATCGCGGCGAACTCGCACAAGCTCAGTGAGCACGCAACCTTCGGTTGACGAAGCGCCACACGGCGCTCACCAGCAGCGATCCTACACCGAGCGAGACACCCAGCAGCACGATCGAACTCATATGATCGCGCACCAGCGGCACGTTGCCGAACAGATAGCCGGCCGCTACCAGCGACACGATCCACAGCGCCGCGCCGGCCGTGACGAACGACACGAAACGTGCAAACGTCATGCGCGAAACGCCGGCGACGAACGGCGCGAAAGTGCGCACGACGGCAATGAACGGCGACAGCAGAAAGGTGAAGCCGCCGCGTGCTTCGTAAAACGCATGCGCTTTACGCAGTGCATTCTTGTCGAGCCAGCGATAGTCGGCGGTATAGACTTTTTCGCCGATTGCACGGCCGATCGCATAGCAGGCAATGCTGCCGGCCACGGTGGCGGCGAATAGCACGGGGATCACGAGCCATACATTCAGCGCGCCAGTGGCGGCGAGACCGCCACAGATGAAAATCAGCGGATCGCCGGGCAAAAAGAATAACGGCAGGAAGCCGATTTCGACGAACACGACTAGAAACAGCATGGCGTAGACGGCGGTGCCGTATTGCACGATCAAACCGCTCAGGTGCTGGTCGAAGTGCAGGGCGACCTGCAGCACATGCATGAGATCCATCTTGGTTCGAAAAGGATTTGGGTGTTCAGGAGTTTAGTCCCGTGGCGGCGCGGACACTTGTTTATTTCAAAGGGGTGATGTCAATATCGGGGCGTGTCTTTCAGAATTGCCTCTAAAAAAACCTACGAGACGCTTATGCAACACGCTTCCAACTTCACGTTCCGCCTGGCCGCGCCGCACGATGCGCACACTATCCGCGCGATCGAATTCGAGGCCGGCCAGCGCTTTGCCAGCGTCGGCTTGACAGGTATCGCCGATGCCCCGCCGATGGAACTGGAGTTCGTCAACCGCAAGATCGACGCGCAGCAGATCGTCGTCGCCGTGGATGCCGATGAGACTTGTGTGGGATTCGTGATGTTCGAGCCACAGCCCGCGCGTTTCTATGTTCAGGAGCTCGATGTGCTCACTTCACATGCGGGGCAACGTATCGGCGCTGCGCTGATCGAGCAGGTCGCGCAACTCGCGCGCGCGCAACAGATAACGCAGCTCACGTTGTCGACGTTTCGCGAGGTGCCGTGGAACGCACCGTACTATCGGCGGCTCGGCTTTCGCGATATCGAAGAGACCGATCTCGATGTGGTGCTGATCGCGCGGCGCGACGCGCATATCGCGCGCGGCCTCGACGAATCGAAACGGGTGTTCATGCGGCGTGACCTTGAATGACCGCGGGCGTGACCGGATAGTGTTCCGGTCACGCCCGCCGCGTGGTCTCGCAGCGTACTGCGCTGCTTATGTTCCAGCTGGTTTCGACCGCTTATTCGACGGTTTCCAGCGCCGGATAATCCACGTAGCCGGTTTCGCCGCGTGCATAGTATGTTGCCGGATTCGGCTTGTTCAGCGGTGCATTCGTCGCGAAGCGGCGCACCAGATCCGGATTCGCGATGAACAGTTGACCCCACGCCACCGCGTCCGCTTCACCCGCGTCGAGCACGTGCTGCGCGGTTTCCTTGGTGAACTTTTCGTTCGCGATGTACGGGCCGCCGAATGCCTTCTTGAGTTGCGGGCCGAGGCGGTCGTCGCCGAGCGCTTCGCGGGCGGCGATGAACGCAATCTTGCGCTTGCCGAGTTCGCGCGCCACGTAACCGAAGGTAGCCGCCGGATCCGAATCGCCCATGGTGTGCGCATCGCGGCGCGGTGCAAGGTGCACGCCGACACGGTTCGCGCCCCAGACGTCGATACAGGCATCGGTGACTTCGAGCAGCAGGCGAGCACGGTTTTCGATCGGGCCGCCATAAGCGTCGGTACGCTTGTTGGTGCTGTCCTGCAGGAACTGGTCGAGCAGATAGCCGTTCGCGCCGTGCAGTTCCACGCCGTCGAAACCTGCCGCCTTCGCATTTTCGGCGCCCTTGCGGAACGCTTCGACCACCCCGGCGATTTCGTCGAGCTCGAGTGCGCGCGGCGTCACGTACGGACGCTCCGGACGCACCAGGCTCACGTGGCCTCGTGCCGCGATCGCGCTCGGCGCGACCGGCAATTCGCCATTCAGGAACAGCGGGTCCGAAATGCGGCCGACGTGCCACAACTGCAGGAAGATCTTGCCGCCGGCTGCGTGCACGGCGCTCGTGACGATCTTCCAGCCTTCCACCTGTTCCTGCGACCAGATGCCCGGCGTTTCGGCGTAACCGACACCTTGCGGCGTGACGGCAGTGGCTTCGCTGATGATCAGGCCTGCCGTGGCGCGTTCGGCGTAGTACTTCGCCATCAGCGCGTTCGGCACGCGGATTTCTTCGGCGCGTTGGCGCGTGAGCGGCGCCATGATGATGCGGTTCGGCAACGTAATGTCGCCAATCTGGAGCGGGTCAAAAAGAGTCGGCATATATGAGTTCACCTTGGGTGGGAGGCGCGAGGCCCGAACCTTAAAAAAACTGGATGATGAAAGAGCCGCGGCGACGCTGACGACGTGTTCAGAGCCCGGTGTTCATGTACTCGAGAAAGGCTTGAATGACGGCCTCGTTGCGTTTGAAAAACACCCATTGACCGACCCGCTTCGACGTGACGAGACCCGCGCGTTGCAAGGCGGCGAGGTGCGCCGACACGGTGGACTGCGACAGTCCGCAGCGCGCGTCGATCTTGCCGGCGCACACGCCGTGATCGAGCGTGAATTCCTGGTCTGCGAAATGCGCGCGCGGCTCGCGCAGCCAGCCGAGAATCTCCCGCCGTACAGGATTGGCAAGCGCTTTGTGAATCGCGTCGATATCGAGCGTCATGTGGGGCAGTTTTCAGGTCATCAACTTCAGGTCATCAACAACAGGCAGGCGTAGCGCCGGTTAGCGGCCACGCATCTGCATCGCGACAAGGCGAATCATATATCGGATTTTGACGATATGCATGAAACCATTACGGCCTGTGGGGTCGATAAGTATGGGCGTACAAAAAGGTCCCCACTTTCGAAAATCAGATTGCAACACACAAAAAAGAACGTATCTTTTGTCTCGCAATATGAAAAAATCGCCCAGGTGATTGATTTGTTTCATTTCGGGGTGTCAGATTCGCCGGTGCGGGTGAACAACACACGATAGCCGGCATTCGACCGGGACGCATCTGCTGCAATCGGGCGTTGACCTCAGCGTCATTGCGCTGTGGCTTGGACACGAAAGCCCGGCCACGACTCACATGTACGTCGAGGCCGACCTCGCGATGAAGGAGCGCGCGCTCAATACTTTGCAGCCACCTCACAGCAAAATCCCGCGATATCGACCGCCCGATCGCCTGATGCAGTTCCTTGAAAGCCTGTAATTATGCGCAGTTCACACCACGGACCCGCTATGCATAGCCCACTGCGGAAGGACAAACGAGTCTCCGTGGCGCGGAACTGCGCATATTCCCGAGATCGTCATAGTAGGTCGATTCCACGACTACACCCTCGAGCTCACCACGGTGAGGCGCAAGGGCAGCAAGGATTGCCTCGAGATCATTCGGCAGGCGTCGCTGCAACGCAATCCGGTCTTCGGCATCACTGACCACCACCACACTGTTGTTCTAGTGCAGGTCTATTCCGCAGAACTTCATGTCGGCCTCCGTCAGGTAAAAACGGCTTGTCACACCCTGACTCCACCTCCGCGCAGCTCGCCACGACGTCGAGGCCCACTACATGACTATCAACGCCGTAGCAAGGTATGCAAATGCGGACCACTCGCCGCACTGAAATCGCTGGCGAGAACCCCGCGCGGGATGCCTGGCAAAGGCGGCAATCGTGCGGCCGAGCGTAAAGCAAACGAGGCGACTTGGTTCAGCGCACGTAGGTGGTAGGGCCGGCGGCGTTGGCGGGCAGGAACACTTCGGAACGGGCACCGTTGCGGTCGATGATGATCGAACGGGGGCGCACTTCAAAGAATTTGGCGCCTCGCATGATGGTGCTGCCGAGCGACACAGCGTGCGGCGGTTCGCCACCGGCGCTGACGATGGCTGCGGCGCCGTCCCTCAGTGCGAGGATGCCGAACAGGCGCACGTCCTGGTTGGCGCTGCGCTGAAGCTGGCCGCCGAACAGCGTGGCCGCCTGCTCGACCGAAACCGGTGCGCGTCCGGCGGCAACCGGCAACGGGCCGCCGGACAGCGACGTGAGCGTGACGATCCAGTAAGTGAGCGTCGCACAGAACGCGGCGAAGAGCGCGAGCGACAGAAGGTGGATTGGGATGGCGTTCATGCGAGCATGTCGGGCCCACCACACGGCCTCACGCTCGGCGTTCGACATTGCATCAGGCTTTCGCGGTCGGCCACGGTCACGTTTTTCCGTGGTGCCGGTTACCTTGTAGTTTGCCGGTGGACGCATGATCCATCCTTACCTGGTTAACCTCATCAAATATGAGCAAGCGGCTAGGCTATTCTGCAATGTCTTGCTCAAGTACGATTGTGCCTCGGCTGCCGTCATGAGCTGCTGCAAGCCTTGCCAGATCGTCCTCGCTATAGGTTCCCGGTCGCCCTTGCCGGCAAGGAACCCGTTGCAGCATCCGGCCACACCTGTTCATGCTTCAACACTCATCCATCGGCGCAACCGGAGCGAGCGACAGCGGTAAGGCGTGCTATCCCCGCCAAGTTCGAGTAAAAGATCTAGCGGAGTTGCCTGCGGCGCCACCGCTAGATCAGCTCGCATCCCTCCCGGGCCTCACCAGTCAATCAAGATAGCGGCTTGCTTGCGCCTAAAGGCTTTGCAGGAAGGGTCGCCGCCTGCTTGTCCGCCACGCGGGCACAGCCGCCAGCCCGGCTTGTACCCGCGCATCGCCGCGCCGGCTGAACTAACTATTCCGATCGCAGCTTAGTGGCTGAACAGTCACTACCATGACTTGGTTGGCAGGGGTAGCTTGCATTTCTGTGGGCATTGGGGCATAGGATCCCACGGGTGAGACAGGATGTTGAGGGGAGCCAGGAATTTGCCGTACGATTTGTCCGGTTCCTGGCAGGGCACTGCCTGGCAGCTGGTTTCGGTGACGCCAGTCAACGTTACTGCGCCTTTTGCCAGGTCATTGCCAGTGGTGGGCGTGCTACCAGCACCGCTAAAGGTGATACCCGCACCCGCGAGAATGTTGCCCTGGAAGGCAGACGTCGTCAGTGTCGCGGCATCGGCGACCCACCAATTCACATTGCACGCCGCCCCACTGTTGATCATGACCACCGAAAAGTTGGTACCGGTAAGGGCGCCGCTGCCAGCGGTGCCGACTTTGAAAATCCAGACCGCGTTCGGGTTGCCCTGTCCGTCGAGCGTCAACGTGGCGCTGGTGAACGTCACGGCTCCGGTGCTGCAGTAGACCCCTGGAGTGAGCGTTTGCGTGGTGCCTGTCAACACTCCGGTGCACGGAATGGCCGCGTAGTTACCATACGCGGTGTTGAAGTCAGATACAACCTGGGCCGGAACCGGCGCGGTGACCGCTCCCGTAATCGTGCACGTAGTCTGTACGACCGAAGCCGGAGCACCTGTGGAGCCCACGGCTCCGCTGATCGTGGAGTTGGTGCACGTCACCGCCCCCGCACCGCCAGGCGCTGCACTCAGGACTGCGAAGGCCGATGCTGTACCCAGTCCTGGTACGGTTTGGGCCCGTGCCCACGAAGATATGGAAAGTAACGCGACCAGCGCAACCAGCCACGCGGCGAGATGTTTTTGAAAGTGATTCATAGCGGGTACCTCAAAAGGATTCCGAAACAAATAGAAAAATTACATGCGGGTATGAACCGAGTAGCCAACATTCAATAACACGTAATACACAACTCGACAGCACAGGCTAGCGACGCATGAAGCGTTATTTACTTTCAACGACTTGAGAATGGTTCGAGACCACAGTGACGCACAGCTATCACATGCACCGCTACGGCGCCTCTCCTGCCATCCAATGTTCCAGCCAGTTGAAGGCTGGGGAAATTGCCGAGGAGGTCATGCGCTGTAATGGCGTTTGGGCGATAACTCAAAAAAAACAATCAAAAATTTCCAGACGATTTATTGCGTATAAAACGTGATGGCTTGCGATTCGCAAAAAAGCGTTACGCGTCTTTGCGTGGTTGCCATTTCTTACATGTAACCTGCCAATTGCGAAATAACTATAGGATTTTTAAGCCGGAAATTTCGGACATTTTTTTGGGCGTTTTTTAAATATACGTGAAAGTGCATGATCTGGGCGTTGGGTATTCGCCAATAGCATCCGCAAAATCCGCCAATGTAACGCTGTCCGGTGATCAGCCTCGCTCAAGAAACCAGCTGATGGAGGAATCGAGCGCCTCATCGAACCCCACTCGCTCGCAGCCTTCATCGAGCCGGTCCCGATAAATTCTCTGCGCGCCGTGTCCGCACGTGCGACCGAACATTCGCACGATCAGCGGATGAAGCAATGGCTCCCGTGTCGGACAGAACAGGCGATGTACGCTAGCCAGAGCGCGCGCAACCGCATCGGCCACGTAAAACGGCAGGTTCAGGACAATCCCTTTGCCGTTGATGGCATGCCGGAACCGTTCAATCAACTCGGCCCAGGTTCTGCGTTGCACAAAACAGCACTGAACTCTCTGACCGGGTAGAGGCGGATGAGCCGACCTGAACGTACCCGCGGATCGTGTTAGATTGCTCTTACGACGCCTTCACCGGACCTTCGCATCGATACCCGTTCCATACTGGGATGATTCACGCTGAGGCGGCTTTACCGGTCGCCATCGTTCGATCGTTGCCACCGGAGATAAGGAGCAAGGTCGCCGATGCCCTCCATGAGCACGTCGAAATCGCCGGGACGTCGCACTTGAGCTCGGCAGCCGATCGCGAAACGAGCCACGCGTTCAAGGCTCATGTCAGAAGGCAGTGGATCGTGCTTGCCTCGCTGTCTTAACGAAAGATCGACGAATCCGGGGTGCCACATGCAGGGTGTCGCCAAGACGTCAACAAGGTCTCGCGCCGCAAGGCTCGCGAGGCTCGCATCTCTAGCGCTCGCATCGGCTGCGATGATTGCCGCGCCGGGGCATGCTGAGGATACGCCGACACCGGCGAGCCATCCAGCGCCGGCAGATCAGTCCCCCGTCGCGATCGCACAGGTGGCGAGTCTGCCTGTCGAGCGCCAGGTAGCCTGGCTAAGCCGCGCCGCGCAAGGCGGTGAGCTCGAAAGATTGGACGACGCGCAACTGATCGAACTCTTTCGAGCGCTCGCGCCCGAGACGCTGTCTCGCTACGTGGAGACGGGCAGCACACTCTACCGGGAATGCGAGTTCCAGATGTTCAGTCAGCAACGTGTGAAAGGCAAATGGCAGACGGAGTCTGCTCACATGCTGGTCCGCTATCGTCAGGAGCCGCGGCAAGTCTACGTTAAGTGGCTAGCTGACGGCAGGAATGCCGGGCAGGAAATGATTTATGACGAGAAGAAGGATCTGGACAAGCTTTACGCGCATCCGGGTGGGATCCTGAACCTCGTGTCCTTTTGGGTGCCAATCGATGGCGCTCGCGTCAAGGCGCAATCGAACCATACCGTGCGTGAACTGGGCATAGACTATTTCACGGATCTGTTTCTGGCTGAGCTGAAGAAGTATCGCGCGGCAGGTGTCGAGAAGCCCTCGAAGATCGAGGTGCTGAACGATCATGATGCGCGGGTAGTGGCGTTCACGTGGGAAACACCTACCGGGCGGCCCGACTTCTACGCAAAGAAGGAGCGGCTCGGCCTCGACTTGCGGCAACCCTTTTTTCGCACGAGCGAAGCGTGGGACAACGATGCCGGACTCCTGGAGAAGTTTTCGTTCACGGACGTGACGCCGAAACATTTCGACGACTCGGTATTCGATCCAAAGAATCCGGAGTACAAGTTCTGATCGAACGATTGCGGCGAGCGCCGGCGGTTTGGGGATCGGGCTTGCCGTTGAGCCATGGCCGGTGGCCGTTCCAGCGCGCCGCGACGTGCCACCCTGCGCGCGAACTATAATTCGAACGAGGTCCAGGCGAGTTCTACATCCCCGCCCATTTGTCTGGTGCATTCACGCAAATGCCGCTGGTGGCTGATATCGTTAAGAACAATTCTGCGAAAACGGTGCAGTTTCTGGACGGGATGTCGGGGAGCGGGACATGGAAAACGAGCAACATTCCAGAGAAAATCACCTGCTTTCGGTTCTGCCGGAAGCGGAGCGGGCGCGCGTGGCCCCGCATCTCGTAGCGGTCGAGATGCCACTGGGGCAGGTCGTGTACGAGTCAGGCGATCGCCTCGACTACGTGTATTTTCCGACAACGTCCATCGTATCGCTGCTCTATGTGATGGAGGACGGCGCGTCCGCCGAGATTGCGATAGTGGGCAACGAAGGGATCATCGGTATTGCGCTCTTCATGGGCGGTGAAACCACGCCAAACCGGGCAGTCGTGCAAAGCGCAGGCCAGGCGTATCGACTGGATGCACGCATCCTGAAAGAGGAATTCCATCGCGCTGGTCCGGTGCAGCGGTTATTGCTGCGCTATACCCAGGCATTGATCACCCAGATGGCCCAGACCGCCGTCTGCAACCGGCATCATTCGATCGACCAGCAATTGTGCCGCTGGCTGCTGCTCAGCATGGACCGCCTGCCGTCAAACGAGTTGAAGATGACACAGGAACTGATCGCCAACATGCTTGGCGTGCGCAGATCCGGCGTGACGGAGGCGGCGCTGAAACTGCAGGGCGCGGGACTGATTCGCTACGCTCATGGCCACATCGAGGTTCTGGATCGACCGGGGCTCGAAATGCGCGTGTGCGAATGCTACAGCGTGGTGAAACGGGAGTTCGACCGGCTGCTGCCTGATCTGAAGGCGATATAAAACACGTATCTTTCCTGCGCGGACGGGCAGCGCAGGGCTACCGCAACACCCCCTGTAGCATTCCCGGCGAATACGGCTGGCGCGCTTTACCAGGGCGGGCACGCAATTGAACCCTGGCGTGAAAGGGGGAAATTTTTCGTCCGCGCCCGGACCGCTGCTGAACAGAATGCCGCGCTTTGGCTGGCCTGTTGCAGAGGGTCATGTGGATCGCGCCGAGCGATTTCGTGGCCGGTCAAAGTGCAGTTGGACTGACAGCCCGGGAATGCCCCCAGCGCGGCCGCATCCGGCACGCGGCAATCGCGAACTCCGGGCGTAAAAAAAGGAATCCCGATGTCCACCACCGTACCGACTGCGTGGCAAATCGATGCCAGCCTCACACTACAGGGCGGGTCTTTTCCGGGTTGTGCGGATGCCGGTCAGCATCACATTTAATTTGCGAAGATACCTCGCGAAAGGCCTGAAGATTCCGGGCACGTGGCGAGAGAGCGGCGACGGGCTCGTTGTAACACGGAGTCGGAAAGGAGAAGTTCCATGTTGGGAACAATATTGATAGTTTTGCTGGTGCTGGTGTTGATCGGTGCGATACCGACCTGGCCGCACAGCCGTTCGTGGGGCTATATGCCAAGCGGCGTGCTGGGTGTGCTGCTGGTCGTCGTTCTCATATTGCTGCTTCTGGGCAGAATATAAGATAAGAGCGCAAAAATTCGTGTCTGGATGATCCGCTCACGGGCAGTCGTTGTCGAACCGTGCCATCAGAGAACGAGTGGCCTGCACGCGTCGACAGGTTCAGTCATCGGTCATTTTCAAGGAGCAATGTCATGAACAAGGCCAGGGAGTCCCTGAAGGCATTATCAGAGTTCAGGTACGCGCCTGAGTAACGGCTGCCACCGGTTTTGATGCGACGGCGCGGGCGGCTTTCGCCGGCGCTCCGGACAGCCAGACGCATTGACGCGCGAAAACCGCGAAAGAAGAGGGCGATGTCGTGCGAATCGACATCATCCCGTCGAGCGAGGTCAAGGCCCGGCGCTATGCAACGTTGTTCGCTACGGCAAGTCCCACCACCGCGTCGGTTCTTTAGCAGTAATGCGGCATCGTCCCGGTACGAGGGCGCTAACTGGGCTCTGACTTCAGGTCCGCTAGCGCAGGTCTGAGACGAACGGGTACGGTGCCATACCGCGAGCCACGCGGGGCAACATGGATTCGACGTGAAGCCGCACACCTGGAGACATCCGCGGCTCGTGTGAAAAGGTTGGCTCGCCTCACACCCTGTACGGTAGCGTGCAGACGTGCAAAACCGGTCAGCACACACTTGTGGCGGACCATAAAACAGCCCCCAAGGACCACGATGCTCCACCATCAATTCGAAGAAGACCTGACGCACCTCGAACGGATCATTCCGCTTCTTATCCCGGGAAGTCCACTTGGGCTATCGTACTGGCGGCGTCGCATTACGTCGCTATCGACGCATCAGCGTCTGGTGCCCGATGGACGGACCCGGGTGTCCCGACTGCTCAGGTTGTTCGATAAAATCGAACGCACATCGACATGACGTTGCCCCGCCACTTCGTATTTTCCAGCATGATCGATGTCGCATTCGCACCGCAGGTCTTTCCATTGAGGCGAGCGAAGAACGCAATGCCGCGATGGAAACCGAGGGTATGAGGGGACCGAAGCGTTGAACGCCAGACACGCTACGTCATGCTGGTCAAGATCGTTAGCAGGGGTAGCGAGACGGGCATCAATGCATTCATCAGGCCGCGCGTCAAAAAACGAGGCTCAACATGTCAGCTCATCCAGTATCTTTCCGGTGGTCCGTTGGCACGCCCGACGCACGCCACGTAGACGTGAACGATGAAATGATGGAATGCTCGCAGCAACGAGCCCCCATCGCTTTTTCCAGTCATTCTCCTCCGGCCGCCCATCGTTTCGACGCGCTACGACGCAAGGACGAAATTCTTGCGATGGTGGCGCACGAGCTTCGTGGACCGTTGACGCCGATGCAACTGGCCGTCCACCTCATTCGCAGGGCGTCGGCGGATCGTCCGGAGGTGTTACGGTCGATCGACATGCTCGACCGGCAGATCACACAGATTAGCCGGCTTGCTGAGGACTTGATGGATGCCACGCGGATCGACCGTGGCGCGCTCCGTGTGAGCAAGGCCCTCATCGAAGTCGTTGCGGTTCTGGCCGGCCCGCTCACCGCAGCCGCACTGGCTGCAGCCCAACGCGGCCAGACGCTCACCGTGCAGATTGCCGACAGGGCACTACGCATTGAAGGCGATCCTGTGCGTCTCGCACAGGCCGTCGATAACCTCCTGCATAACGCGGTGAAATACACGCCGGAAAATGGTTGCATCGCCGTGAACGTGCTCGCGGACGGGAAGGACCTCGTCGTATCCGTGAAGGACAATGGCCTGGGCATATCGGGCGCGCTCCTGCCACATATCTTTGACCTCTTCGCTCAGTCCAGCAGAACGATTGCGGCGAGTGCCGGCGGTCTTGGGGTGGGTCTTGCCGTGGTGAAGGCGGTCGCCGAATCGCATGGCGGAACGGTGTCGGCGACCAGTGCCGGCCCCGGTACGGGCAGCGAATTCACGCTCAGGCTGCCGATCGTGCTCGAACGGCGCATGGCTGGTGAGCCGGCGTGACGGCGGGCATGTGCGACCCGCCTTATTTCAGGTTGCTGAGCTTCGCGAGGGCAAGCGTTTTGACCGAATGCCAGGCCGTGTCTTCAGAATCGAAAAAAGTGTCGAGCGTAGTAGTGGGTTCGTTGCCTTTCGGGGCGCCCTTGGCAACGATCCAGAGCGTCGCCACCCAGCCGTCGGCAATGTGATCCTTGACGGTCATATGGGCGTCGTGCGTGTCGCTTGAGATGATTTTGTCTGCCATAACGCAGTGCTCCTGGTTAGACGACGGCTCCATCCGGTCCGATCGCTGCCGGATACAGTCGCTTTTCATCAATGAACGGCGGGGCCGCTACATTCCGAACTTGTGCTCCGAAATGTATCTGTCGCCGTATGCAAGCGCGGCCGCATGGCCTTCCTCGCAGGTCGCGAAAATGCCGACGGCATAGTGCTGGTCGGCCGAAGGAAGGCAGCCTTCCACCGCATGGCGAAGACGGAAATCAAATTTGCCATCTTGCAGTTCCAGACACTCCGGTGTGAATGTATGGATACGGGCTTGATACAGTTTCTGAATATTTTGTCTCATGATCTACTCCTGCCTGCAGTGCGTTTCCATGCATGCGTTTTCCGTTGTCTCAACGAAGCGATCGCGACATCGCGCAAGATCGTCTAACCGCGCTGAGAACGGTCATCGATCCCGGAGTGCGCGGATTGGGCGAGAACGGCGGCCTGCGCGAGGCATCACTCCGCGGCAACGCGCTCGTCCTCATTGGCATCCGACCAATACCCGTGCTTACCGTAAAACCGGTGCAGCACGACTTCGTAATGCCGGTCGATCGGCATCGAGTCGTCATACGCGGGGCTGTTCTGGATCACGCCGCGAGTGAGTGTCGTCGACACTGCAGACTCGAACCAGTCGACTCCGTCTATCCAGTGAATCGCGATCAGCACGGCTTTTCCGCCGGGCCACCAGTTGTGTGTGTCCACCACCAGATAACGAATTGCCCAGTCGGTGTCGTCGTAGATGAGGTCCGACACATGGCCGATGCCGCCGTCGGCTGTCTTGAGGTGGTAGCCCTTGACCTCGTCGGTACTGCGCAGATGAACGTCCGGAGGCGGCTGGTCTGTGTGCAACGTCGGCTGTGACGGCGTATCGAGCAGCGCGTCCGGCGGGACGCCGGTCGGATCGTAGGCAGGGTAGGCGCCCATGCCCCACAGGTTCGGGCCGCCCCAATACGTCGGATAGCTGTAGTAACGCAGGTATTCGATCTCGTGCTGCCGCGATACGGGCTTGTGCGTGTCGAGAACCGGGCTGTCCCTGACTTGCTGCCGGGAAAGGCTGACGTGCACGACACTCGACCCAGGGTCCGTGTGCTTGACCGAATACGGCGACACCAGCACTTGGCGATCGTTGAGCCAGTTGCCCGTTTCGACCACCAGATAGCGGACGCCCCAGGATTCGTCATCGAAATAGGCCTGGCTGACCGAGCCTATGTCGCCGTCGGATGCGTGAACGGTGCTTCCGCGCAAGTCTCTTATGCTTCGCAACATGATTTCTCCGCAACATGAAAAGTCTGGGCTCGCGTCAAGCGGCGAGCCCCAGAGTCCATCTTTTTAAAGCGACGTGAGCCGGGTAACTTTCGTGCCTTCCAGCGACGCGCCGGCCATCAAGCCACTATTGGTCAGAACGAACGCGTCGACCTGTCCGGTAGCGGTGCTGGTGTCGAGATTGCCGTTCACGCCCACTTTCAGCACGGCTACTGACGCATCGCCGCCAGCTGACCAGCCGTCTCTGCTGCGGAAGCGGTTGAGCGACTCGTCGGTCATGAACAGGATGACGATAGAGGTCACGCTACACTGAAGCGCGCGAGAATGCGGTACGACAACGTACAGTCGCGTGTCTATGTTCGACCGCACACTCGATGCCGATCGTCGGCCCTGCGAAAATTCAATTCGCGGGGCTTTCCAGCAAGGCCCGGCAATGCCGCGCGATTTGACGCTCTTCCTCCGTATGCATCACGCGGACCTTGGCTACGTGATGTCCTGGCGACAGACCGAGGAAGTCGAGTTCCATACAGATCCTGTCGCGTATCTCAGGGCTGTGCTCGCCGATTCCGCCCGTGAAAACCAGCAAGTCGATTCCGCCCAGAAGGGCCGCGTAGGCGCCGATCGACTTTCGCACGGCCGTCGCAAACACCTCCACGGCGAGCGCCGCGTCGCTATCGCCATCGGCGCTTCGTCTGAGCAGCGCCTGCATGTCGCTTTCGCCTCCAGCAAATCCCGCGAGACCGCTTGCGCGGTTCAGCAGAGTCTCCAGTCCGTCTGCATCGAGTCCCTCGACGCGCATCAGATAAAGCAGCACGCCTGGGTCCAGGTCGCCGCTGCGCGTGCCCATCGGTATCCCACCTGTCGGCGTAAGACCCATCGACGTATCGACGGACTTCCCATCGCGCAACGCGCAGAGGCTCGAACCATTGCCCAGGTGAGCAAACACCGTTCGAGCCGGCAAGTCGGCACCGAGTCTGTGCACGAGCGATTCGTACGATAGCCCGTGAAACCCATAGCGGATTACGCCCGCATCCGCATAACGGCGCGGCAGCGGAAGATGCGCCGCGCGCGGCGGCAGCGTGCAATGAAAGGCCGTGTCGAAGCAGACGAAATGCTGCGCGTTGCCGAAGATGGCCGATGCTTCGTCGATCAGCGTCAGCGCCGGCGGAATATGCAACGGCGCAAAGTGCACCGCTTCCTGCAACTGCCGCTTCACCTCAGCGGTCAAGCGCCGATGGGTCCGCACATTCGGGCCGCCATGCACCACCCGATGCCCCACTGCGACGGGCCGTCCATAGCCATGCTCGTCGAGCACCGACGCGAGCTTTTGCAAGGCGTCGGTTTGCGATTCCATCACGGGCGACATCTGTACGTCGACGTTGCTGTCGCGGGACTTCATTTGCAGGCTACCGCCCGCGCGGCCGATGCCGTCCGCGCTGCCCTCCAGTAGCGGCGCCTCGTCGTCCGCAGCGACGCTGAACAGACCAAACTTGAGCGACGACGAGCCGCTGTTCAGCACGAGAATATCGCCTGTTTCCGGGTCTGTTCGTGTCATCGGGCTACCCCGTCCATGTCCAGTTCCGAATCGCTTCGCTGTCGATGCCTTCGGTGTGCGCATACGCGAGATGTTCGATGATCTGCCCGCGGAGCCACTCCTTGGCGTGGTCGCCGACGCCTTGCAGGCACGCAACGCGATCGATCACGTCGATAGCCAGCGAAAACCGGTCGACCTGATTGACGATGGCCAGTTCAAGCGGCGTGTTGATGTTACCTTTCTCCTGATAGCCGTGCACATGCATGTTCTCGTGGTTCGAGCGCCGGTAGCTGAGCTTGTGGACGAGGGTGGGATAGGAGTGGAAGTTGAAGATGACCGGTCTGTCGACGGTGAACAGCGAGTCGAAGTCGCGATTCGACAGACCGTGCGGATGATCGGTATCCGGCATGAGCCGGAACAGGTCGACCACGTTGACGAAGCGGATTTTCAGATTGGGGAACTGTTCCTTGAGTATCTGCACGGCGGCGAGCGATTCCATCGTCGCGATATCGCCGGCACATGCCATCACGACGTCCGGCTCGACGCCCTGGTCGGTCGACGCCCAATCCCAGATGCCGATGCCCTTCGTGCAATGCGTGACGGCCGCGGCCATGTCGAGATACTGCAAATGCGGCTGCTTGTCCGCGACGATCACATTGACGTAATCGCGCGAGCGCAGGCAGTGGTCGGCGATGCTCAGCAGACAGTTCGCATCGGGCGGCATGTAGATGCGCACGACGTCGGGGCTCTTGTTGGTGACGACGTCGAGAAAACCCGGATCCTGATGCGTGAAGCCATTGTGATCCTGACGCCAGACGAGCGACGTAATCAGCAGATTGATCGACGGTACCGGTTGCCGCCATCTCAGTTCGCGTTTTGCCTTCTCCAGCCATTTTGCGTGCTGGTTGAACATCGAATCGATCACGTGCACAAAGGCTTCGTAGGTCGCGAAGAGGCCGTGCCGACCGGTGAGCACATAGCCTTCGAACCATCCTTCGAGCGTGTGTTCGCTCAGCATCTCCATGACGCGGCCATCGACCGACAGTTCACCGCCGTCGTCATCGTCGGGTCGGGTCTCGGCGAGCCACGTTTTTTCGGACGCCTCGTAGATGGCGGTCAGTTTATTGCTGGCGGTTTCGTCCGGACCGAATACGCGGAAGTTGGTCATATTGCGGCGCATGACGTCGCGTAAAAATTTCGCGAGCACATCGGTCGGCGGCATGTAGCTTGCCGCGGGCGCTTTCATGTCGACCGCATAGTCCCGAAACGGCGGCATATCGAGTGCTTTGCACAACAGGCCGCCGTTCGCATGCGGGTTGGCGCTGATGCGGCGTGTGCCGGCAGGCGCCATCTCGCGCAATTCGGCGACCAGCCTTCCGGCCTCGTCGAACAGTTCTTGCGGCCGGTAACTTTTCATCCAGCTCTCGACCAGCTTCAGACTGGTCTCGTTCGTCGCGGGATCCGCAATCGGCACCTGGTGCGCGCGCCATGATCCCTCTACCTTGTGTCCGCCGACCTCTTTTGGGCCGGTCCAGCCCTTCGGCGTGCGCAACACGATCATCGGCCAGCGGGGGCGTGTTGCGTCACCGCTCGCGCGTGCTCGCTGCTGGATCGAGCGAATCTCGTCGATACAGCGTTCCAGCGTGCCAGCCATTTGGCGATGCATGGTCTCGGGATCGTCTCCCTCGACGAAATACGGCCGGTGTCCATAGCCGACCAGAAGCGCTTCGAGTTCATCGCGAGGAATCCGCGCGAGAATCGTCGGATTCGCGATCTTGAAGCCGTTCAGATGCAGGATTGGCAGCACGGCGCCGTCGCGAACCGGATTCAGAAATTTGTTCGAATGCCATGACGTCGCGAGCGGGCCGGTTTCCGCTTCGCCATCGCCTATCACCGCGGTAACGATCAGATCCGGATTGTCAAAGGCTGCGCCGTAGCCATGCGAGAGGCTGTAACCGAGCTCGCCGCCTTCGTGAATCGAGCCCGGCGTCTCGGGTGTGCAATGCGAACCGATGCCGCCTGGAAAAGAAAACTGCCGGAAGAAGCGGCGCATACCCTCTTCATTTTCGCTGCAGTCCGGATAGATCTCCGAGTAGTGGCCTTCCAGATAGCAACTGGCAAGCGTCGCGGGCGCGCCGTGCCCTGGGCCGGAAATGTAGATGACGTTGAGATCGAGCTGCTTGATAAGCCGGTTCAGATGCACCAGTACGAAGCTTTGCCCCGGATCGGAGCCCCAATGGCCCAGCAGCCGGTTCTTGATGTGTTCGGGTTTCAGCGGCTCGCGCAACAAGGGATTGTCGCGCAGGTAAATCATGCCGGCGGCGAGATAATTGCACGCGCGCCAGTACCGGTCTATTTTGCGCAGCGTGTCGGCAGTTAGCGAGGATTCACCATCGGCGACATTGGACATATCAACACTCCTTGAGGCGAACCCCGTGAGCGGGTGATTTTTCTCGAGTGCGGCTCATCCGTGCACCGGGCTGCGGTGAGGTATCGAAGATGCAACGGCCGGCGGCCGAAGTCGGTACGCTGCCGTACCGGCATCCGGGTGAAGAGGCGGGCAATGAGGAATTCGGCGCGGTTCGGGTGCATCATGGCGATGCGCGCCCTCTACCGTACCTGCATCCAACTGACACTCATCCGCCATCATGCCGATTAACTATCTTCGAGGATTCGCCAGTCCGCACCGGACCGACGTGACCAATCGGCGTCTCGGGCGCTGGCTCGCGTTCGTTGCCGGCGCGGCCAACGCGGGCGGCTTCCTGGCGGTCGGACAGTACACGTCGCACATGACCGGTATCGTGTCGTCGCTGGCCGACAATCTCGCGCTTGGCGATTTCGGCCTTGTCGTGGCGGGGCTCAGTTCACTCATTGCATTTCTCACCGGCGCCGCCACGTCGGCGATCCTGATCAACTGGGGACGGCGCCGGCACGCGCAAAGCGTGTATGCGACGCCGTTGTTGCTGGAGGCAACGTTGCTGCTGGGCTTCGGGTTGCTCGGCTCGAATCTGGAACATCACCGGCTCCTGTTCGTGTCCGCCACGGTAGGTGTGCTGTGCTTCGTGATGGGTCTTCAGAACGCGATCATCACCAAGATTTCGAAAGCCGAAATCCGTACGACCCATGTGACAGGCCTGGTTACCGACATCGGTATCGAACTGGGAAAGCTGGTCTACTGGAATGCGCCAGATTCACGAGCGCCACGCGTGCGCGCCGATCGACAGAGACTTGCGCTGCTGGCGTCACTGCTTGGGATGTTCTTCGTGGGCGGCGTGACGGGCGCGTTGGGATTCAAGCACATGGGCTTCATCGCAACGCTGCCGCTCGCTGCCCTGCTTCTCACACTCGCCTTCGTGCCGTTGCTGGACGGCATGCGCGGTGCCAGTCATGTTGATAAATGACGCGATAGGGTTGTTTTTACTGATCTGAACGTTACCGTACAGACTTACCGTATTGCACATGAGAACGTGGCTTCTCAACGAGACGACGAAGGAACGTGGCGCGACGATCCTCATGCCGACTTCGATGGTCGACAGTCTGAATCCGCCGCTGGCGTTCGCCATTGCAGGCAATGCCTTTGCCGATCCCGTGGTGACTCCGCTCAAGACCGCGGCGTAGAAGATCCGGACGGGTTTAGCTGTGAATCTCGCGAGCGTCACAGGCCGTCACGTCAAAGTGACGCAACGCGCGTTTGCGAGCGCCGCATTTACCGTCCGCGTCCACCATGTCCTCCGCCGAAGTAGCCACCAAAGCCGATCCCAACATTGACGGCCGGAGCCGCGTAATAGCCGGGGGCATAGCCGTAGTAGGCGGGGCCGGACTCATAGGTGGGCCCTGGATCGTAGCCGTAACCATACGGCGGGGCCACGACGCAGCCAGCAAGGCCCGCAGCGAGCATGAAAATACTGAAGAGGCGGATCATGATGGTCCTCCTGTTTAAACGTTGGAGGGACCGGCGGTCGCGTTAGTTCGGCCGGCTGGCTACGGTGCATTGCAGCCCCGCGTGCCTTACATCGTCGCATCGAATCGGCCGTTATGTCTGTACGCTGGCGGCCAGTGGTCGGACACGCTAAAAATCGCGACCTTCCGCGCGGAGCATTCAAGGCAGCGGCGCACGTTCTGTGGAAAGGCGTGTGGCTTTGCCGCAAGCGGCGATGGCCACACCTCACGCCGTTACTCCGGCCTCTTGTCACCCGCCAGATCGTCTGTCGAGCGTAGCACCGCGTTGGCCGTAACCAGCAGACCAGCATCGTGGTTGCGCAGTGCTGCATCGACTGCGTCGAAAGCCTTCTTCAGTTCCTCCTGACCCGTCTTCGCCGCCTTGCTGCATTCCAGAATCGCTTCGGCTTCCTTTTTCAGTCGCTTGACGAGCTTCGCGGCACACCGGCTATCGAGCGTCCCTTCGTGGACGAACTCGCTGATCTGTGTTGTCAGCGCCGCCAGTGTCGCTTCGGACGTTTCATTCAAATCGCCGCTATCGTCAGAGATGGATTTCTTGCTCATCAGGGTTCTCCATGTAAGCCCGCTCGTACAGAGCAGAATCGAAGTGGTCGCTGAGCGCTTGCCAGTAAAAATAGCGACAGGATTCCAGTCGAGCGGGGCAGTCCGATGCTGTGTGTGCAAGGGCATCCGGCATTTGACACCCGTCGCCACGACACTACGCGAATTTCGCCGTCAACTCGGTACGCTAGCAGGCAAGGACACAAGAATCGCTCGGTCCCCAGCGAAGAGGTTCCGGTGACAGGGCAGGTTCGACATCGCCTGGACGTTCGCCCACTCCGGTACGGGACCGTACTGACATCGCCGGTAATTGAGTAAATCGTGTAGTCGATCTCTCGTGATCGGCATGACGAGGCGGTCAAGACGCACGAAATACTCACGTCCGATTTGCCGGGCGCGATGACTGGAGTCTTCACGACTGAATGGCAGACATGAACCCGCTCATGCAGCTTCTTCTCACCGCGCCCGTTTTAACGTCCCTGGATTTCTGGCAGTAGGCTCGGCCCGGAGCGACTGTGAGACGGAGAATCGCAGTTGCCCATTTCCCGTACGTGAAGAATCGGTAGCTGCCTCGGGTCACCCGGATACGGCCGAATATGTCGCGCGAACAGTTGCTCCTTCAGTTGCAGGACTGGTGCAGTCTTGCAGAGCTGAGCGGTATCAATGCCCTTGAGGCGTTTTCGTCGCGTCTTCGCCAGTACACCTGACGGATAGTGCCGGTCCTGCTGCCAACCGTTGCCGGGGTGCCGTGCGCAAGATAATCGCGCAATCTACGGCGACAAGGCAGCCGGTTTACCCACAAGTCGGACACTGGAATCGGCCGCGCTCAGTCAAGGTCGAACAGCGCTCGATCGGCAGGACGGGATAGCGCCTCATCCATCATCTGCCGGAAGTCTGCTTCTTCCCATTCGCCGCTATGTACTCTGCGGAGCACGGTCTCGCCGACGAGCATCGCTTTGCGATGCCGGTCGGCCTTGCTCTGCCTGCACTGCTGCCGGCGCCCTTTGTCCGATGCCCTGCCAGCTTCCTTCAGTTCCTTGAGCCGTCGATCGGTCACGGCCAGGCGCTCCTTCAGGCGATCTCTCATTCGGGCCATGGCTCAATCTCCTGTGTGGTACACGGTCATTCTATGCCCACCACGTGCTCGCGCCAGAAATGAAAGGAACCGGGCCGGCGTCGCTTTGGGTGGGCGTATCGCCTAAAATGTAAGCATGGTCGAGACCTGGTAAGGAGGCTGCCATGGCCGAGTTAATCACGGGAGTGTTGTTTGGGGTGATCGTGTTGGTCATTGCGGCAATATTGGTAGCTGAGCATTACAGACGCGAACGCCCTAGGAATCAGCAACTCCGCTGGCTGGATACGCATTTCATACGGGACTGGCTGCACCATAGACCTTGATGGTCCGACCAGAAATGAAAAACCCGCACCGTGCGGGGTCCAATTTTTGGTCCGGCGTCGTCCGCAGCGCGAGGCGGCGGTCGTCGATGACGATCGCGCGCTTCCAGTGCCGGGTCTCGCTATCCGAGAAATGGGCGGAATAGGACGCATGCACAGATTCGCAGGTACGCGTTGTGGTGGACGTGAGATAGAGCTGCCTTCCGATATGGCCCTCTCGGTCTTTCTTGAAAAGCATTGGGATCCAGCCATAGAGCGAAACATCTCTGGGATCTGTTCAACATTGCAGAGCGGGTCTTGACTTTCGGTCTGACAGACGATGAAAAGGCAGTGCAGCGAGCAATTCTTGATCGGTTCAAGTTGCGAAGAGAAACAACGCTTCTCGAAGTTTGTCACCGAACTGCGAGTGTGTATGGCATCGATCGCGCGGATTGTGTTGCAGCTACCTCGAACCGCTCGCAAGAGATAGTCCTAACAACGCCCCACACAACGAGCCATATTAGCTGGTCGCTCAACATCAACGACGATTCCGGCATGCCGATCGATCAGATGGTTGCTTCCAGCATCGCCTCGCTAAGGTTATCCACAGAAAATGTTCATATCCTTGTGGACAAGTTCTGGGCGAAGCCGCCAAGTGATTGAGCGCAGAGCGATTTCTGAATGGGTACGGCGAACACGCACAGCACATCCAGACACATCCAGGTGAGCCGCCGGCAACGCGCCACTCATTCCACCGGAGAGGCCAGCAGCGATACCGGCACGCCATGGCAACTCACCTGGGCCACGAGCGCCGCGCCGAGATCGGCGCTCGTTTTGGTGTGAGCATCGAATGACGACACTTCCTTGTCGACCCGCAGAATATTGATCGGCCACGATGCCCGGGCGAGCCGTTCGTGCGCGAAAGCCCCGACCCATAGCGGGGTGGTCGATGCACCGTTCGCTACGGCATAGCCGCTCGGCCAGAAGCGCAGGACGTCGCGTTCGTCGCGGTTGTCGCCGGGACGCATGAAGACCAGCGACGAAGGCACGCCATTGTTCAGCTTCGGCAATACCGGGAGCGCTACCGCCGCGACATTCGGCGAGGCTAGCGAGAGCAAGCTGTGCGCGGAGAGGTCCGTGCCCTCGACCCATCCCTGCGCGCGCAGTTGCCCCTTGATCGAATCGAGGTTCGATACCCATTGCAGCGTGAGCGGTTCCTTGCGGTCACCGCCCATATCCGAGCGATAGCAGGGCAGTCTCTTCCACAGCGACACGGTCCACTGCGCTTGAGTGATCAGCACGGGCGGCGGGCGCAGCGCATTGTCAGGCGGCGGCGCCGGCGGCTTGACGCTCAGTTGCACACCCACGCTCACGAGCATCACCACCAGAACCACGACCGGCATGAAGCCGCGTGAGGGTGGCATTTCCGGATGCCGCAACATCGCCGTCAGCGAGACGATGGCGACCCAGATGTACGCGAGCGCGGCGCCGCCGATCGCGTCGGAGACCCAGTACCTGCCGAAGTAAAGTCCCGACAGCGCGACCACGATCACGACCACCGTACTTGCAGTCGCCACGAACAAACCTTCCAGCATGCCGACCCGTCGCGCGAGCAGGAACGCGAGGAAGCCGTAGACGATCACCGTGGCGGCGACGTGATTGCTCGGAAACACGTAGGCGTCGGAGATGAATTCATTGGGTGGCGCGCGGCGCATCGCGAACTGCAGTGCGAAGATCAGCAATTGGGAAAACACGACCGCGCCGAGCCAGTAGCCGATAGTGCGCCAACGCCGCTCCAGCAGCATCCACACCACCACTGTCACGACCAGCGCCGTCAGCGTGAAGACGCTGCCGAGCGTCGCCAGTCCTGCAAGGACAGTGTCGCTCCAGGGCGTGCGGACCGATTGCAGGAAGTGATAGACGGACAGGTCGACGTTGACCAGCGGATCGCCGCTGATGACGTCTTCGAGGACGCCGAAGAAGAGTGCGCCCGCCGCCAGCACCAGCAGCGATGTCACCACGACGCTGCTGGCATCCGGCTGTTCGGGGTCCAGCAGTTGCCGCGCGAGCCGGCCGAACGGGCCTGGGTGGCGGCAGGCCCAGCTTCCCAGATAGCGTCCCGCCGCGCTCGACCACGCACTGGCATGCGAGAGCAGGAAACCCATCGCGCGAAAGCTCAGCCAGACGATGCCCACCAGCAACGCGATGATGACGACGAGACGGAACGACACCGCGCCGGCCAGCAGCACGGAGGCGCCGAATACCACCCCCGGCAGGATATGCGCGGGAGCCCATATCAGCGCCGACAGCACATTCATTGCGTAGAAGCGCACCGGCGTCATGCACAGCATCCCCGCCACGACCGGCACGATCGCCCGCAATGGTCCGATGAAGCGGGCGAACACGACGCTTTTGGCTCCGTGTTTCTGAAAGAAGCGGTAGCCGGCGTCGAGTACCTGCGGGTGTTTGCTGAACGGCCAGAGCTGGACGATCCTGTCCTTGTAGCGGTTGCCGATCCAGAAGCTCATGCCGTCCCCGGCGACGGCGCCGGCGATCGCCCACAGGAACACCCAGCCGAGGCTCAGTGAACCTGTGCCGGCCAGCGCACCGGCGAGAAACATGGCAGTGCTGCCTGGAATGAAGGTGCCGATGACGGCGATGGCCTCCAGGAAGGCCGCAAGAAAGATGACCGTGAGTGTCCACGCCGGATGGCCGGCAAGCAGATGCAAAAGGTGGATGTAGGCGTGCTCCATCGTGCGCGATCAGCCGTTCTGGCGTAACGGTTGATCATAACGCGCACGGCGTTTCCCCACATTCGTGCATACCGGCATCCGGTGACATGCCGACGCGAGACTTCACGAAGCGGTCAGCGAATCGCCGGATACGTGAACCCGCTCGCCGATCTGGACGTTCGGCTGCGTCGGGTAGCTGAAGTTGCGGTAGCTGCCGTCCTGCATGCGCACCTGGACCTGATAGGTAGTCTGCTTGCGCACGGCATGCTCGATCCCGTTGCCGGCAAGGCCTCCGCCGACAGCGCCCGCGATGGTGGTGAGAATCTTGCCGCGTCCGCCGCCGATCTGATTGCCGACGAGTCCGCCGGCGACCGCGCCTCCCAGTGCGCCGAGTCCGGTGGTCGGCTCAGGCGCCTGGACCGTATTGATGGCGACGACTTCGCCCGCATAAGGATCGGCGACCGGCCTTGCCGGCGCGGATTCATACGGCGCCTGGTAACCCTGATCATTTGCGTACCTCGGCGTGTCCGCGGCAGGCGTGCTGTGCGTGTGATGGACGCGCGGACGTGCGGGTGCGGCTTGCTGGACGGCTTGCTGGGTTGTTTGTTGAGTCGTTTGCTGAACTGGGGCCGATTGGGTCGCGACGGCCGGAGCGCTCGCAACTTGCGCCGCGACCGTGGTGGCCGGCGGCGCGGGCTCCGTCACGGCGTGCGAGGTAGGCAGAAGGCCTGTCATCGCCGCAATGCCGGTGGCGCTCGCCAGGATAACGGCCGCGGCTGCGCCGGCGACCAGGGGGTGAATGCGGCTGCGCTGTGGATTGCTGGGATTGAGATTGGTGTTCATTGCGGGCTCCGCGGGTAGATGCCTGCAATAACGCGGCAGCAGCGCGGGCGGTGTACGCCAGGCGCACGCTGCTTTGTAAGCATTTGTACAAGTTGCTCACGAAGGTCGGCTCGTTCAGATTTCGTCGATAAATTCGTCGAGGAAACGCTGCGGACGATTGTGGCGAATCTTCGCCAGACGCGCGCCGGTCGTCGCCTGGAATCCGGATGCCAGTTTCAACGGCTTCGTGTGGAAATGGTCGAGCGTGTACGCCGTGTCGTCCAGATTTCAACGATGAACAAACGTGGCAGGCGGGCAGTCTTACTGTTTGACCGGGTTCCTTCAAGAGCGTCTTTTGCTCGACATCGCTACGATGGTGTAGGTAGCTCGGCCGGGCAATTCGACAGCATCACGGAGTGGGTTATGAAAATCGTGGCAAAGGGTGTTTTGACTTCGGCGCTGGTGATGGGTCTGGCGAGTGCGGCTTATGCCCAGTCGGCAAACCTTGGTGCCAATGGGGTGGGCGGTTTGCAGGCAGGTGGGGCCAACGGTGCGGGCGCGGGGCAGGGAATGAATCTGGGGGCGGGCGCAGCCGGCCTGAGCCCAACGCCGGGCGTGGGTACGGTGGGCAGTTCCCCTGCGATTGGCGGACCCGGCGGCATGGGATCGGACCCGGTGCTCAACAACATGCGGGCAAACGGCACCAGCCTGAATATGAGCCCGGATCCGCGAGCGCCGAACGTGACGGGAAAAGCGTTCGGGCAGTAGTCGTCAACCAGCCCGAACCAGTTGCAGAACGATGCGTTTCGCCGACGCGAGATGTTCCACCGTCATCGATCGCGCGAGTCGTGCGTTGCCAGCCTCGCATGCTTCGAGAATCTTGAGATGCTCGTCCTGAAAGGCGGGTGTGTCGGCGAGCAGCGTGCCTTGCAATCGTTCGTAGCGCTCGACCTGAGTGCGTAGTTCGCGGATCGCTTTCAATTGACGGCCGTTGGCACACGGCCGGTACAGCAGCTCATGAAACTCGCGATTCAGTTCGCCCTGTCGTTGCGCTGTATCCGCGTCGCCCAGAAGCCGATGAACGAGTTCGGCGCGCGATAACGTCTCACTGTCCATGCGTTTGACCGCGTGGAAGATGGCGTCTCCTTCGAGCAAACCGCGCAGGCCGTAAATCTCATCCAGGTCGGATTCCGTCAGGGTTCGCACGACGGCGCCGCGATTGCGCATGAGTTCGACCAGTCCTTCGCCCTCGAGCTTTTGTATGGCTTCTCTCATCGGCACCCGGCTCACTCCGAATCGATCGGCGAGTTCGCGCTCGACCAGCCTTGCGCCGTCCTCCAGTTCGCCGCTCGCGATCAGTTCGCGTAGCGAGACGGCGATGGAGTCAGCCGTCGAATCCAGTTTGTGGTCCATGTGTTTCTGTCGGTTGCCGTTTGGAATAATGGTATACCAAAATTGCTATGCGCATATAGAATGCATTCGTTGCGAATTCAATTCCGGGTCAACAGCAAAGGAGATTGGCATGGCATACGGCGAGCACAAATACGCGATATCGGTGCAATGGACAGGCAACCGCGGCAGCGGCACCGCGGGATACCGCGAATACGGCCGGGACCACATCATCGCGGCGGGAAGCAAGCCCGATATTCCCGGATCATCTGACGCGGCGTTTCTCGGCGACGCGAACCGGTGGAATCCGGAGGATCTGCTGGTCGCCTCGGCGTCCGCCTGCCACAAGCTCTGGTATCTGCATCTTTGCTCGGAGGCGGGCGTCGTGGTTCTGAGCTATCGCGACAACGCCGAAGGCACGATGCTCGATAGTCCGGAGCGGGGCCGCTTTTCGCGGATCGTTCTACGCCCGCACGTTGTGATTCGGGCCGGCGGCGACCTCGATTTGGCCGGGCGTTTGCATCACGTGGCCCATGAGAAGTGCTATATCGCGAACTCGGTCAACTTTCCGATTCTGTGCGAGCCGGAAATTGCGACGGATGCGGCGTGACGGATGTGTGGCCGTCACCGGCATCCGGCCGAGAGATCGCAACGTAACTGATTGGGCGAAGCAGTCTGCGGCGCCGGCAGTTCTTCCAGGGGCGGCATGCGCTACGTATTGCGTGCTTCTTTCGGACGCTGTTGCGGCTGGGCGATGAGGATCCGGCCTTGCGATATGCCCAGATCCACGACGTTAATGCGCAACTAACGGTCAAGTCCGGCCAGCACCTCCCAATAACGCGGCGGCCGGCTCGATGAAACTGAAGACGGCCACCGCTCGCGTACTACGCACCAGCTATGCAGTGAAGAGACCGGCTATGCCACTTAACGATTGCCGTCAAGCAGATCGCCGAGCAATTCGTCGAATGCGGCTTGGGCGTCTTCGAGTTCCTGCAACGCAGCGTCGAAGGTTTGCAGCGCGAACTGCGAAGGCTGGCCGCTGCCGGCCGGCGGGAATTGCGATTGCAGCGACGCGAAGGCCGTCTTTACTCGCGTGGTTGCGGTCAAAACGCGCTCCATCGCGGCTGTTTCTTCGGCTCTCGCCTTTTCGTGATCCATGAAAACTCCGGGTTCGTCTGGTCGGCTCGCGCCGTGTCAAATGGGAGACTATGCCATGTCCGTGTTCAGGACAGCGGCAACCCGCCGTTAGCCTTGACTTCCCGCAGCGACAATGCCGATTCCACCGACGTCACGCCCGGCAGGCTGCGCATCTCGTCGCGCATGAACGTGCCGTAGTCGTCGAGATCGCGCGCGACCACCTGCAGGATGTAGTCAGCGCTGCCCGACACGTTGTGGCACGCCAGAATTCGCGGGATTGCCTGCACCTCGCGTTCGAAACGGGTGGCCACCGCGCGGTCGTGCACGGCGAACCGCACGTAGACGAACGCAACCACGCCGAGGCCGAGGGCGGAGCGCGAAAGCATCGCGCGGTACTGGTCGATATAGCCGTCGTTTTCAAGGCGCTTGAGGCGGCGGGCACAAGGCGTCTCGCTCAGGCCGACCATCTCGGCCAGCCGTGCATTCGACATGCGGCCGTCGTTCTGCAGCGCGGCGAGGATCGCGCGGTCTGTTTTATCGAGCTCAGGTGTCATGGCGTGGGACGCTTACTGTGCGTTAGCGGAAAACATGGGTTCGAGGTGGAATATTAGCGTATTCCTCCAAAGATGAAGCCCATGCCTCTGTATTTCGCCAGCAAACCCTCCGCCGACGATAGCAAGATAGAGCCCTTAAAAACAAGAGGCTTCTATGATTTCCGCACACCTTCTGGTCGTCTATATTGCTGCGTTGTTCGTGGTCTATGCCGTGCCTGGGCCGGACATGGCGCTGGTTCTGCAGACCAGTATCGGACGTGGCGTGCGCAGTGGCTTCGCAGCGGCCGGCGGGCTGGGCGTGGCGCGGGCAACGCACGTCACGCTGTCGGCATGCGGGGTGGCGGCGCTGTTGCGCAGTGCGCCCTGGCTGTATGACGTGGTGCGTTACGGTGGCGCGGTTTATCTCGCGTGGGTTGGCATTCAGATCTTCCGGTCGCCTGTATTCGCGTTGCCTGAAGGCGGCGTGGCGGGTGTCGAGTCGCAGCCGTTGCGTGCCGCTTTCGTGAAGGGCCTGCTGACCAACCTGTTGAACCCGAAAGCGCTGCTGTTCTGCTCGGTGCTATTGCCGCAGTTCGTGCGTCCCGAGGCCGGACCGGTTGCGCTGCAGATGGTCGAACTAGGTCTGGTGCTGCTCGCTATCGGCGTGTGTTTCGACGGCATCTACGCGATCGGCGCGGCGCGCATCGCCGGCTGGATGCGGGCTCATCCTCTCGCGCAGACACTGCAGCGTTGGACTTTCTCGGCGGCATTGATCGGCTTTGCCTTGCGGCTCTCGCTGGACTGACTGACGGCCGAATTTGCCGATGTCAATGCAGGGTGATGCGACGCTCATCACAGGTAGCGAATAGGGACCGGATGTGACGGCCGGCGCATGGGCCATGCCCGCGCGCCAAGTGTTTGTGTTAATAAAGCCGGTGGACAGCCGCGCAGGGTCCCGCGACAACACAACCATTCGCTTCTCTATCTGTCGATGAAAACCTTTCTGCTTTATGCCGTGACCGCCATTGCCGAAATCGTCGGGTGCTATTTGCCCTGGCGTTGGCTGAAGGAGGCGGGCTCCATCTGGCTGCTGGTTCCCGGGGCGTTTAGCCTCGCATTGTTCGCCTGGCTGCTGACGCTGCACGGCACCGCCGCAGGCCGCGTGTATGCGGCTTACGGCGGTGTGTACGTGGCGGTGGCGATCGCGTGGCTATGGTGCGTCGACAAAGTGCGCCCCACGCTGTGGGATGTGGCCGGCGTGGCGTTCACGCTGGCCGGCATGGCGATCATCGCGTTCCAGCCGCGCATGTGATGCTACTTGCGCACTACAACGCACGCCTTCTTACTTGATGCCGCCCAGATAGTCGAGCTTGCCAAGTTCGACGCCGTTGTGACGCAGAATGTCGTACGCCGTCGTGACGTGAAAAAAGAAGTTCGGCAACACGAAACCGAGCAGATACGACAGCCCCGTGAACTCGACCGGGCCGTTGCGCATTTTCAGCGTGATCGGACGTTCTTCCGAGCCGTCGATTTGTTGCGCATTGAATTCCTTCAGATAATCAATCGTCTTTTGAAGGCGGGCATCGAGTTCTTCAAAGGTCTGTTCGACGTCGTCGTATTTCGGCGCTTCGACGTCAGCCAGGCGTGCGGCGCAGCCCTTCGCCGTGTCGCTCACGATATAGACCTGGCGCACCAGCGGCAGCATGTCCGGCGCGAGCCGGGCGTTCGCGAGCACGGACGGGTCGATCCGTTTCTCGGCAGCGTGCGCCTCGGCCTTGCCGAGGATGACTTGCAGGTTGGTCATGCCGCGCACCAGCACGGGCAATGACGCTTGATACATCGAAATTGACATGAGGTTCCTCTACTTCTTCGATCGTGGGCGAGGGCGGCGCGCGAGGCGCTGCAACGGTTGGATTGCCGCTTCAGCATCATAGCGCGGCCGCTGCACGATGCACATTAATCCAACCCGGCGTTAGCCATTCGGACAACTGCCGCGCACGCCGGAACTGTGTTCGAATGCATAGGTCGGACGGTTTGGCGAAGTCCTTGAAACAGCAATCCGCCGCCGGTCGCGAGGCGGTGAGTTCGTGCAGGTGAGTGCCGTACGCGGGATCGACCTTGCACCCCGCGCCGTCACGCTAACAGGAGTATCGACACCATGGTCAATAGACAACCGCTGCCGGGAAGCGAGCGAACGGTCGAGCAAGGTTCGACCGTCGTTGGGCAATGCGATCCGGCAGAACGGATCGAGGTTTTCGTAATGCTGCGCCGTCAGCGGCAGGCCCAATTCGACGCGCTGATGAGCAAGATCGAAGCGGGCGACCCGAGCGTCAAGCCGCTATCGCATGAAGCGTTCGCAAAAGATTACGGCGCCGCGCCGGACGACATCGCCAAGGTCAAAGCCTTTGCCGCCGCCCACGGCTTGACAGTAATGCGGGAAGATCCGGCAGCGCGCCTCGTGTTGCTGAGCGGCACGATCGCGCAGTTCCAGACCGCGTTCGGCGTCAAGCTGGAACATTACCAGCATCACACAACGGGCCAGTTCCGCGGCCGTACCGGCACGATCAGCGTGCCGGACGATCTGCACGGCATCGTGCAAGCCGTGCTCGGGCTCGATAACCGGCCTCAGGCACGGCCGCACTTTCGCATCCGGCCGCCGTTCCAGCCGGCCAAAGCGCATCAGGCGTCTTTTACGCCGCCGCAGCTCGCATCGTTGTATCAGTTTCCGCAAGGCGACGGCAGCGGCGAATGCGTCGGCATCATCGAGCTCGGCGGCGGGTACAACACGTCCGACCTCAAGAGCTACTTCGCGAGCCTGGGCGTGGCTTCGCCGGCTGTGAAGTCGGTTGGCGTCGATCAGGGTAGCAATCAGCCGAGCGGCGACCCAAACGGGCCTGACGGCGAAGTCACGCTCGACATCGAAATCGTCGGTGCGATCGTGCCTGGCGCGACGATCGCGGTCTATTTCACGCAGAACAGCGACGCCGGTTTCATCGACGCGGTGAGCCGTGCGGTGCATGACACGACTAACCGACCCTCGGTTGTCTCGATCAGTTGGGGCGGCCCGGAGTCGAGCTGGACCAGCCAGTCGTTGCAAGCTTTCAACAGCGTGCTGCAAACGGCGGCGGCCTTGGGGGTGACTGTCTGCGCGGCGTCGGGCGATAGCGGCTCGAGCGACGGTTCCGGCAGCGACCAGGTCGACTTTCCGGCGTCGAGCCCCTATGTGCTGGCATGCGGCGGTACGAGCCTGACCGCGTCGGGCACCGCGATTACGCATGAAGTGGTGTGGAACGACGGCGCACAGGGCGGCGCGGGCGGCGGGGGCGTGAGCCGGGCCTTTCCGGTGCCGGTGTGGCAACAAGGTCTGTCCGCGACTTCATCGAGCGGCGGCAAGACGGCGCTCGGCGGCCGCGGCGTGCCGGACGTGGCCGGCGATGCATCGCCCGTCACCGGCTATAGCGTATTGATCGACGGCACGCAGACGGTGATCGGCGGCACCAGTGCGGTCGCACCGCTATGGGCGGCGTTGATTGCGCGGATCAATGCGGCGAAGGGGCAACCGGCCGGTTTCATCAACCCGAAGTTGTACAAGGCGCCGGGCGCGCTTAACGACATCACCCAAGGCAACAACGGCAGCTTCGCCGCGTCGCCGGGCTGGGATGCGTGCACGGGACTCGGCAGCCCCAATGGTCAGAAGGTGGCGGCGGCACTATAGTCTGATGAGTCGCGGGCGGGTTCGGGTGACACCTGGCTCATTGCCAGCTCAGGCGCTCGCCAGCCCGCCGCGCTTGTCCGAAAGTGCCCCCTGTTCGGGCTGCAGGCAGTACGGCGCGTGGCTTCAAGAGACGCAGGCGGGACAGGAATGGACAGGAATGGACAGGACAGGACAGGACACACAAGAGACATCAGAGACATCAAGACGTTACCGAACCCATGGAGCGATCATGACGAACACCGAGTCAGCTTCCGTTAGTCCGCAGTCTTCACACAACGCGCATGCTTCGTCCGCAACGGCCGCCGCGGGTGCGTCGCACAAAGCAGGCGATCAGCCATTTTTCGATCCGGTTGCATATGGCAACGGGCCGGACGACTCCGTCACCGATATCACTGAAACGGCCGCGCTGACGCACCATTCGACTACGATCGGCGGCCAGAAGATCAACTACACAGCGACGGCGGGTCACCTCGTGATCGTCGACCCGAGCAGTTCGCAGCCCGAAGCCAAAATGTTCTACGTGGCGTTCACGCAGGACAATCAGAAGGAGGAAGCCCGCCCGGTGACTTTCTTCTACAACGGCGGGCCGGGTTCGTCTTCGGTATTCGTGCTGCTGGGCTCGTTCGCGCCGCGCCGCATCAAGACGTCGATGCCTGGCTTTACGCCGCCCGCGCCGTACTCGATGGAAGACAACCCGGATAGTCTGCTCGATAAGAGCGACCTCGTGTTTATCAATCCGGTCGGCACCGGCTACTCGGCGGCGATAGCGCCGAAGAAGAACCGGGATTTCTGGGGTGTCGACCAGGACGCGGACTCCATCAAGCAGTTCATCAAGCGCTTTCTTACCAGGAACAATCGCTGGAATTCGCCAAAGTACCTGTTCGGCGAGTCTTACGGCACGGCGCGCAGTTGCGTGCTCGCGTACCGGCTGCATGAAGACGGCGTCGATCTGAACGGCATCACGCTGCAATCGTCCATTCTCGACTACACGCAATCCGGCAACCCGGTCGGCGCGTTGCCCACAACCGCCGCAGACGCGTGGTATCACAAGAAACTCGGCATTGCGCCGCGGCCGACCGACCTCGGCGCGTTTGCGGAAGAAGTGGCGCAATTCGCGCGCACCGACTATCTGGCGGCGCTGCGCAAGTTTCCGACTACGGATTCCGCCACGGTCGAAAAACTCAGCGAATTCACCGGTATCGACAAAACCACTTTGCTCGCCTGGAGCCTCGATATTGCGTCGTATGACAGCCGCGGCAATTCGCTGTTTTTGACCACGTTGCTGAAAGCACAGGGTCTCGCGCTCGGCGAGTACGACGGCCGCGTGACGGCGATCAACACCGGCATCGCCGGCAAGATCGACCCGAATTCAGGCGGCAACGATCCGACCATGACGGCAGTGACCGGCGTCTACACGACAATGTGGAACGTGTATCTGAACGAGCAGTTGAAATACACCTCGAATTCGGCGTTCACGGACCTCAACGACCAGGCATTCCAGTATTGGGACTTCAGCCACATCGATCCGACCGGCGCGCAGAAGGGGCTCGACGCGAAGGGCAACATCATTCTGTACACCGCCGGCGATCTTGCCGCCGTGATGGCGCTCAATCCTGACCTGAAGGTGCTGTCGGCGAACGGTTTCTTCGACTACGTCACGCCGTTTTATCAGACCGTGCTCGACCTGCAGCAAATGCCACTTGTCAGCCAGCAGGTCCGGCAGAATCTGTCGGCGCGTTTTTATCCGTCGGGGCACATGGTCTATCTCGACGGCGGTTCGCGTACCGCGCTCAAGGCGGACCTTGCCAAGATGTATGACGCGACGGTGTCCAATACTCAGGCGCTCGGGCGCATCCGCGCCTTGCAGGCTCGGGTGGCGAAACCGGGTTGACGTAGCTTGCCGTTGGAACCGTGCATGAGCGGCGTGCAGACAGCGGCGTTGCATTTATCCTGTGGTTCGATGCGGTCTTCAACGTGTATTCCTGCACGGCAAGACCGCACCGGCAGACACCTGCAAGCGCGTCTGGAGCATCTTCGCCAATTTGCGCAGGGGCGCCTGTTCCGGGCAGGAATATTGGATGTGTTTTAATTAGTCCGCGAATTGAACTATAGCGTGCCGCCACCGGCGCGCCGACGAATGAACGCAGACATTGCAGACAGGCGTTGCCTCATCCATTACCGCGACCCAACCAGCAGCACATATCAGGCGATTCCGTCGACGCTCGCGCGCCGGCGCAGCACCGCGCGTCCGGCCCGCAAGATGCGTATCGCTTTCCTGCTCGGCATTGCCGCGGTACTGGCGTTGCGCGCCGATCAAGTCTGGGCTCAGGATTCAGCGATGCTCGACGAGCGCGTCACGCAGGAGTCAGTCGGCGAAACGATTTGCCGACTTGGCTATGCGGACACAGTCGCCCCGCCGTTCGATGAACTGATGGCCCACAAGGACCGCATGCTTGCCGAACGCGGCATCAATGCCGACAACGGTCCCGCTTTCGCGCTGGACAGACGTGTGCCCATTGTGCTCGGCGGCTCGCCGAACGCCCCCGCCAATCTCGATCTTCTGCCGTGGGCAGGCCAGCAGGGCGAGCGCCGCAAGGCGCGCGCCGCAGTCATGCTCAAACGCTGCGTTTGCGAAGGGAAGCTGAGTCTCGCGGAGGCGCAAGCCGCGATTGTTGGTAACTGGTCCATGGTCTATTCCGGCTTCAGCCAGACGTCGTGCGATGTGGGCCGTCTCGATGTCGCGACCGGCGACAACACCGGGCGAGGCGAAGGTCGCGGCAGTGCGCCATGAGGTGGGCGAGTGCGGCCAACGTGCAAGCGGCGGACTGATCCCGACGATCAGCCCGCCCTTTGCGCACGTCCCCCGCAGGATGCCGGCGGCGATGCGTGTCGCGGCCCGGTTTTTGCAGCCAGTGTCCGCGTCTGGCGCATGTGCCGGGTCTGCACCACTGAATGAATATGTGCTTTGCTATTTTTACCGCTGTTTATTCAGGTACAGTGCATTAACGGAAGTTTCAAAGTCCGTCTTTCACGACATTGTGTCGCATCGCTTTTGTTGTCGATTGTGGCTATCCTGAAAACAGGACGAAATTCGAAGGGGAGATTTAAATGATTGCCTTCTATCTGTCATTGGCTGCTTTGGCTGCGGCCGGCGCCGCATTGATCCGCCAACTCGCGGCGGCTCAGGCGAAACAGCGTGCCGCGCTGCGCCCGGTGCGGGTGCATGCCGCGGATCGTAGTGCGCACCGAGGGTAGGCGGCATGAACCTGATCGTGCGCAATATCGCGGAATCGTGCAGCGAGCAGGAAGTGCGGGAATTCCTCAAACGTGAGCTTGGGCATTACGCGAAAAGCGTCGAGGTGGTTGACGCCGGGAAACCCAGCGCCTACGCCACGGTCGCGTTGGACGCGGACGTGCCGTATGTGGGCGAGGTGATTGCGCGGCAGATTCACGGCAAGCATTTGGGCGGTTTGGCACTCGAGGCGAGCGCCGATCTGTTTGGCGACGGCGAGTCGCCGCCCGCTCACTGAGCCTGTCGCAGGCGCCTTTCCCGAATGCGTCGAGTGTTCACCGGCCAATCGAATGGCGTGTAGGGCAACGCCCGCTTGTGCCGCGTGGCATCGTAGAAGCGCAAGACCGTCTCGCGCGCGGCATCGCTCAAGGGTTTGCCTTCCAGAAAGTCGTCGATATCGTCGTAAGGGATGCCGTACGCGTCCTCGTCCGGCCGTTGTGGGCGCAACATTTCGAGGTCGGCGGTCGGCACCTTGTGCGCCAGTGCTTCGGGCGCGCCCAACGCTTTGGACAGTGCCCGCACACGTCGCTTGTTCAGACCAGTGAGCGGCAGCACGTCGGCGCCACCGTCGCCGAACTTCGTGAAAAATCCCATTACCGACTCGGCCGCGTGGTCCGTGCCGATCACCACGCCGGCCCGGGCGCTGGCTATCGCGTATTGCGCAATCATTCGCTGCCGCGCCTTGATATTGCCGTGGACGAAATCCTGCTGTGAGTCGTCGTTAAATTGCATGCCGCTGTTATCCAGCGCGGCAAGCATCGCGTCGGCCGCGGGTTTGATATCGATGGTGAGATTTTCGTCCGCGCGAATGAAACTCAAGGCCTGCTGCGCGTCGGCTTCATCTTTTTGCACGCCGTAGGGCAAACGGATTGCGACGAAACGCGCGTCGTAATGTTCGGCACGCAGCCGTTCGACCGCGAGTTGCGCAATTCGCCCGGCGGTCGTCGAATCGACGCCGCCGCTAATGCCAAGCACATAGGTTTTCAGTCCGTTACTGCGCAAATAATTCGCCAGAAACGCGACCCGGCGCTCGATTTCCTGCGCGGCGTCGAACTCGGCGGCGACGTGCATTTCCGCTGCGATGCTTGCCTGGCGTGCGGCTGGGTCTTGTTGTGTCATATTCCTCTTTCCTCCATATGCGGTGGCGCGAGTGTCAGCCATGAATGCTCGCGCAGATTGCACGAGCGGCGGGCCCACGGACGGGACGGTTCTGCGGGTATGTCGTGACAAATCAGTTTCGCGGTTTTATCGCGGATATTGGCTTTCAATGTACTTTGTGCTGCTTTTAAACCGCTGCGCAGATCGGTAAATATTGACGGTCAATACGGTGATATTGGTGAATTGGTCGATTCTTCATCGACAGATGCCAAGGTGCTTAGTACCATCTTCGTTCCGAGCGCCGCATGAGCCGGCGAGCAGTCAATAATAATCAGGTTTGCTCGAACACGCGATGAACTACCCCAATCGGCCTGGCCAGCCTGCACCGGACCGTACTACTTCCGCATCGGTAGACCGTCGAAGCGACGTGGTGTGTATGTCGGATTTACTCTCTGCACCGTGTTCCGCAGGCGTACTTCGTTCAGTACGCTATCTGACGCGCGTGTTGGGGGCTGTCTTTTGCGCCGTGTCATGCGGTGTCGCGATTGCGGCTTCTGCCTCTGCCTCGTCTTCTGCTTCTGCTTCTGCTTCTGCATCTGCATCTGCATCTGCATCTGCCTCGGCCTCGGGTTCAGTCACCGCGTCGGCCAGGGCATCCGCATCCATAGCGGCGAAGCACCCGGCGCGCGCGGTCGACGCGTCGGCCGTTGCCGCACCCGACGCGGCCGGCGTGGTTGACCCGCGTCGCGCGTTCCTGTTGCGCGGCGTGTTCGCGCAAGACGTGACGCGTCGGCTGAAAGTGCCGGCCGTCGAGCAGCGCGCCTATGCCGACCGTCTGCAAACGGCGCTGGGCGAGCACATGCTCGGCAATCTGTCGGGCGAGTATGTCGTGATGGCGGACCGCAACGCCAACGTTCAGGCGCTGTTCATCTATTTCCGGGCAACCCCGGCCGATAGTTGGCAGATGATCGGCGCGTCGCCGGTTTCAACGGGGCGGCCCGGTGAGTACGACCACTTCATCACACCGCTCGGCGTGTTCGACCACACGCCGTCCAACATGGATTTTCGCTCCGAAGGCACGTTGAACGAGAATCACATCCGCGGCTACGGCAAGCGCGACATGCGGATCTTCGACCTCGGCTGGGCCCAGGGCGAACGGGGTTGGGGCAAGGGCGGCATGTCGCAGATGCGTTTCCAGATGCACGCCACCGACCCGGACCGGCTCGAGCCGCTGCTCGGTATTCGCCATTCGAAGGGCTGCGTGCGGATTCCTGCATCGCTTAATATATTTATCGACCATTACGGCATTCTCGATGCCGAATATGCAGCGCTCGTTGAGTCCGGTAAATCGCTGTGGGTGTTGAAAAGCGATCGCCAGATTACCCCGTGGGCGGGACGCTACATCGTCGTGGTGGATTCGGCGCGCAAGAGTCGCCCGGTCTGGGCACCGGCCCCAGGCAGCAAGGCGCGCGCAAAAGTGCCGGCCGGCGCCGATACGGCGGATTGATCCGCGGGCCGACGGGCGGGCGAGGGGAGCCTTCAAGCCCTCACGACCGCGCCAGCAGCACGCCCACCAGTGCCACCGCAAATCCAGCGATCTGCACCGGCAGCAGCGTTTCGCCGAAGCCGGCATACCCTTCCAGCGCGGCGAGCGGCGGCGCGAGAAACATCAGCGCGGTGGCGCGCGCAGCGTCGCCGCGCCTGACCATCCACACCAGTAAGGTGACGCTGATTCCGGACAGCATCACGATGCCCCACGCAAGCGACCCCCACAAAGTGGCCGATGCAATCCAGCGATGCTCGCCGAGCGCCAGCGCAAGAATCGCCGCAACGACCGCCGCGCCGAAATTCTGCACGGCACTTGCACTGCGGATATCGGCCTTCGCCAGCGAAGTCTTCTGAAACAGCGTGCCCGCGGTGATCGCGCCGACCGCGACGATCGAAATGAACACGACCAGCCACGGCGGCGCGTCGCCATGCGGGACGGACGGCGCGGTCGCGGCGAGTTTCGGTTCGAGGACCAGCACGACGCCGGCGAGACCGAGCGCCATGCCGGCCCAGCCGCGCCGCGACAGACGCTCGCCGAACAGTGGCGCTGCGACGGCGGCAGTGGCGAGCGGCTGCAGCGCGCCGAGCAAGGCCATCACACCGGCGCTCAAACCCTGCGCGACGGCCCAGTAGCCCGCGCCGAGATAGACCCCTTGCAGCAGCGCGCCCGCGAGCAGGTGCTTGCCGAGATCGCGGCCGGTCGGCCACGCGGCGCGTGTGGCGAGCGCGGCAAGCGCGAATATCAGCGCCGTGCCGCCGAAGCGCGCAAGCAGGAACAGATTGGGATCGGCATAGGGTGTGATCGCCCGGGCGACCACGAAGCCGGTCGACCATAACACGACGAATAAGGCGGCGATTGACGAAGCGAGCATCGGAGGCGGGTGACGTGAAAAGCCGCCATCTTGCCGGGATACGCGAAGCTCGTCTTGTTCGAAGCTGCAATCGCGGGTGAGTGTTAAAGGAGATGGTCCGAACCTCGTTTCGCGGCTTCTTCGGTATCACCGCGCCGGCAAAGCTCGCCGACAAAGCTCGCCGACAAAGCTCGCCGGCATCACCACGCCGGCATCACCACGCCGGCATCACCACGCCAACATCACCACGCCAACATCACCACGCCAACATCACCACGCCGGCATCGCCCGCATCAGAATGTCGGCTGCACTCACAGCGTCACCACATTAGCAGCACCGTTCCCGCGCCGAGCACTCCACCGCACACCGCGCATGCCCACAGCAGCACACGCGTACGTCGATATTCGCGGCTGATATCCAGCAACAGTTGCGCATTCTGCCGCGGCGTGCGGGCGCGATCGTGCTCATGCTGCAGGTAGCGCACGGCCAATTGCGGCACGCGCGGCAGCATATGCGCCAAATGCGGCAACTCGCGCGCGATGCGTTTGATCCAGCCGCGGTGATCCATGTCGCGCCGCGCAATCCCCGCCAGCACGCTGCGTGCGACATTCCACGTATCGACGCCCGGATGCAGCGCGCGCGCCAGCATCTCCGCCTGCTGGAACGAGCGTTGCGCGCTGGCGAGCGGGCCGGACACGGCGCCGTCGAACGGATGCACCGCGTGCAGCAGATGATGAAATAGCGGACCTGCCGAGCGGTCTTCCGGGGCGGCTGCGAAATGCGCTTCGGCGCGCGTGCGCAACTCGGCTTCGAGCATTTCCGCGCGCGTGTCGTGCGGCACATGCCCGGCATCGCGATGCAGTTCGGCAAGCCGGCCGTAGTCCTGGTTGAACAGCGCGGTTGCGCCGTGGACGAAGAATTCGCGTTCGCCGGTCGACAGACTCGACATGATCGAAAACTCCGCCAGCACGAGGCGTCCCAGCGTGTCCGGCTCGACGCTCACGCGCACCCGGCGTGCATCGAGCGTCGCGTGAAAGAAGCCGTGCTCGAACGCCTGTTCAGTCACCACCTCGACGATATGCGTGGCCAGAGGCGCGACTTTGACGTGATGCGCATGCAGGCCGGGCAGGTCGCTGGCCGGCAGGGTGCTGACGCGTTGCATCGTCAGCGTGTAGGTGGTGCACAGGTCCCAGATCACCGTCGGCACGACGATGCGCGCGTCGCCGTCGAAATGATGGCCGGTCTGGCTCAGATTGGCGGCTTCGGCGCGCAGGTCGAAGCGGCGCAGAATGTCGTCGGTGAAGGTTTGCGCCAGCGCACGCAGTTGCAGGCGGCGTGCCGAGCCGGAAAGCTTCTCCAGCCAGCGCGCGACCCAGCGTAGAAGCGCGAGTTCGTCGCCGATCTGTTGTAACAGATCGGCGCGCACCAACTTGATGGCCACTTCGCTATGGCCGTTGACCGGCACGACGAGTCGCGCGAAGTGCGTCTGTTCGGCGAAGCCGCCGCGCACCGGCACCAGATCGACCGCGCTGAAGATCGTAGCGAGCGGCCGGCCGAATGCGCGTGCCAAAGCCTGTTCGGATTCCTGCGGCGGTAGCGGGGTTTCGAGGTGATCGATCGCGTCGATGGCATCGTGAAGGGTGCCGGTCGCGAGTTCGGGCCGTTCAATCAGGGTCTGCGCGAAGCGGCTCGCGAGCGGCCCGAGCGCGGGCAAGACGCCGTGCAGGCGCTCGCCACCGCGCCCGGACGCATGCACGCGGCCGACCAGTTCGATCATCCAGTGCACTTTGTGGTCGGACGGCGCGGCAAGCCAGATCAGGCGTGCGCCGTAACGCAACGCGTGGAACAGGAGCAGTAAACGGCGAAACAGTGGCGGCATCGGCAGTTCGGTTGACGGACCATGCGGCATCGACAGGCGTCGGCGGCGCGGCTAAGGCCTTCAGGTTAGCAGGTAAGCGCGCCAGGAGGCGCATCCCCGCGCCGCGCGTAATACAATACGCCGGCCTTCCACCCGTGGCGAAACCCAAGCGTGCCGGCTTCCGGCCCTCAACAGATGCTCGCAGAACAACGTCACCAATACATCCTGGCGCAAGTCGCCAAAACCGGCGCGCTCTCGGTCGCTGAACTGGTGCGCGAACTGAATGTGTCGCGTGAGACGATCCGCCGCGATCTGAACGCGTTGGCCGGGCGCGGTCTGCTCGTCACGACCCACGGCGGCGCGCTCTCGAGCGACCGGCGCGAGCCCGACCTCGATACGCGCGAAGCCGCCAACGCCGGCGCCAAGCGGGCGATCGGCGAGCGCGCGGCCGAGTTCGTGCCGGACGGCGCCTCGCTGATCATCGATTCGGGCAGCACCACGCAAGCGGTGGCGCGGGCTTTGCTCGACCGGCATCGCCTGTCGGTCTATACGAACGACTGGCGTATCGCGCTGCTGCTCGGGCGCCGTAACGATAACCGCGTGACGCTGCTCGGCGGCGAACTGTCGGATATCGAAGACGCCACCTTCGGCCTCGACACGGTCCATCAGCTGACGCAGTACCACGCGGACTTCGCCTTCATCGGCGCGGGCGGCATTTCGCCGGACGGCTTCCTGACCGACTACAGCCGCATGGCTGCCGAAGTGCGCAGCCGCATGATCGCCGCCGCCGACATGGTGGTGGTGGTCGCCGACCACTCGAAGTTCGGGCGCGTGACGCCGGTGCGTATCAACGGCATCGAATCGGCGCGTTATCTGGTCACCGAACTGGCGCCGGAGAAGGCGCTCGGCAAGGCGATCACGGCGCATGGGCCGGAAATCCTGATCGCCTGAACAGCCGCGCGTTCAGCGGGGACTCCGCGACGTCCACGTCACTTCACTCGAATCCCAAGCCGTTTCAGCGCACGGCCGATCGCCGCCACCGCGTTGTGCAACTCATTCGCATCGATCGCGCCAATGCAACCCACGCGGAACGTTTCCACTTGCGTGAGCTTGCCCGGATATAAGACGTAACCGGCCTCGCGCACCGCAGCATAAAAATTGGCAAAATTCCACGCCGGGTCGCGCGGCGCATGGAACGTGACGATCACCGGCGCCTGCACTTCGGGCTTCAGAAACGGCTCGAAGCCGAGCGCTTTCATGTCGTTCACCAAGGCCGCACAGTTCTGCGTGTAGCGCGCGCCGCGCGCCGCTTGTCCCCCTTGCGCGATGAACTGATCGAGTGCCTGACGCAAAGCCGCGACCACATGAGTCGGCGGCGTGAAGCGCCACTGTGTCGTCTTCTCCATATAGACGTATTGATCGTGCAGATCCAGCGCAAGCGACGGTGAGCGCCCTTCGCTCTGTTCCAGCACGCTGTGCCGCACAATCACGAATCCCATCCCCGGCACGCCTTCCAGGCATTTGCCGCTTGCCGAGATCAGCGCGTCGATGCCGCCGCGCCGCAAATCGATCGGCAGCGCGCCGAACGAACTCATCGCGTCGACGATCAGGCTTTTGCCGTGCCGCTGACACACCGCGGCGATATCGTCGAGCGGATTTAGCAGACCGGCGCTCGTTTCCAGATGGACTTGTGCGACGTGGGTGATGCGCGAATCGAGATTGAAGGCGTCTTCAATCGCGGCGGGGCTGACCGGTTCGTCCTCGCGCAGCGCCAGTTCGACATAAGCGATCCCCATGCGCTGCAATATGCGGATCAGACGGGCACAATATGCACCGTTGTTCGGAACCAGCACACAGCCTTGCCGCGGCACCAGCGTGCCGAGCGCCGCTTCGACCGCAAAGGTGCCGCTGCCTTGAAGCGGCACGCATACATAGTCTTTTTCGCCATGTACGATTTTCACGAGATCGGCGCATACGCTATGGGTCATGCGGTTGAACGCGGCGTCCCACGAACCCCAGTCGCGCAGCATCGCCTCGCGGGTTTGCGGCGAGGTGGAGAGTGGCCCCGGGGTCAACAGGATTGGGTCGTTTCCAAGGATCACGCAAGCCTCCGTCATCAGATGAATGTTCGTCGCCCGGCAGGGTGACGAAAAGATTGATTTGGATATTATTGGCGAATTGTGTCAATTGTTGGAATTCGACAGAATCGTCATGGCGTTGTCACGGAAACCTGTGATCCTTGCCGTGCCCGTTCAGGCATGGCCGGCAGCGCGAGTCTCGTAGGTGAGCTGTAAGTCAGGCTGGAGAAGAAGCGGCAAAGTTGTCGGCAATCTGCAATCCGTGCGAATTTGGACGAAACTGCACGACAACTGGCTGCGGGCAACACGCAAGCGGCACGGCGCGCGCCGCCGTTCAATCACAACAGGTATCGGGTTATCCCGACCGTCTGGTTTTTTGCCTTTCGGAGAGAGTGACATGACAAAGACGAATTCCCTTCACGCCACGGCTGGCCTCGCACGCAAACTGTTGCCGGCGCTGATCGCCGCGGCAGCATTCGGCGGCACGGCGATGCAGGCTCATGCGGCTGACGCAGTGGTGCTGTACACCGCCGACGGCCTCGAAAACCTCTATAAGGATGTGCTGCCGGCCTTCGAAAAGAAGGAAGGCGTGAAGGTCAACATCGTCACGGCAGGTAGCGGCGAAGTGGTGAACCGCGCCACCATCGAGAAGGATCAGCCGAAGGCCGATGTGATCGTCACGTTGCCGCCGTTCATCCAGCAAGCCGACCAGAGCGGCCTGCTGCAGGCTTACCAGAGCGCCAACTACAAGAACGTGCCGGCGATCGCCAAGGCGCCGAACGGTTCGTGGGCGACTTTCGTGAACAACTACTTCTCGTTCGCGATCAACCCGGACGTCACCAAGAACCAGCCGAAGACCTTCGCCGACTTGCTGCACCCGGACTACACCGGCAAGGTCGCTTACTCGAACCCGGCTACGGCTGGCGACGGTATGGCCGTGATCATTCTGACCACGTCGCTGATGGGCGAAGACAAGGCGTTCGACTATCTGAAGAAGCTCGAAGAAAGCGCCAAGTTCCACACCAAGGGCACCGGCTACCTCGACGTGCTGCTCTCGCGTAACGAAATCGCCTTCGCCAATGGCGACCTGCAGATGGATCTGGACGATGCAGCCAACGGCGGTCTGTCGCTCAAGCCGATCTTCCTCGCAGCCAGCGCTGGCGGTAAGCCGACCACCTTCCAGCTGCCGTACGCAATCGGCCTGATCAAGAATGGCCCGAACCAGGCAGAAGGCAAGAAGCTGATCGACTATCTGATGTCGACCGACGTGCAAGCCAAGGTGCCGGACATCTTCGGTATCCCCGGCCGCACCGACGTGCCGCTCGCCGGCAAGAACGGCGAGGCAGTCAAGAAGGCGATCGCCGGCGTGACGCTGATCCCGGTGGACTGGACGCAAGTGATGGCGAAGAAGGCTGACTGGACGGCACGCTGGAAGAGCGACGTGATCGGTTCGTCGGGCAAGCAGCTCGAAGTCGTCAAACCGAAGTAAGCCGGACAGTTCGCCATTGAGTCAGGCGGCGCCCCTTGCATGCGTGCGGGGCGCCGTATCAGCATTAATCCAGTTGGAGGATGAACCCGGTGAATACGGCCAGTCTTGCTCACCGAGGCGCGCTTGGCGCCTCACCGGACGCGCTCGACGCCCCGCGTTCGAACACGCCGGGCGGCGTGCAGATCGACCATCTGACGGTGCGTTTCGGAACGCGCACCGTGCTCGACGATCTGTCGCTGACCATTCAGCGCGGCGAATTGCTCACCGTGCTCGGCCGCAGCGGGTGCGGCAAGACCACGCTGTTGCGCTTCATCGCCGGGTTCATTGAAGCGGACGGACTGTCGGGCACCTTGACCGTTGCCGGGCACGACCTGACGCATGTGCCGCCGCATAAGCGCAATCTCGGCTTGCTGTTTCAGAGTTATGCGCTGTTCCCGCATCTGTCGGTGTTCGATAACGTGGCTTTCGGGTTGCGCGCGCGCCGCACGCCGTCGAAGGATGTCGCGCGACGGGTTGCCGATGCTTTGAAGCTCGTGCAACTGGGTGACGCCGGGCATCACATGCCCGCGCAATTGTCGGGCGGCATGCAGCAGCGTGTGGCGCTCGCGCGCGCGCTCGTGATCGAGCCCGATGTGTTATTGCTCGACGAACCGCTTTCCGCACTCGACGCCAATCTGCGCGCCTCGGTGCGTTCCGAACTGAAGGCGTTGCACGAGCGTTTGCCGAATCTGACGATCGTCTGCGTGACGCACGATCAGGACGACGCGCTGGTGCTGTCCGACCGCACGCTGCTGATGCGCGAAGGCCGCATCGCGCAACTTGGCACGCCGCAACAGTTGTACGACACCCCGAACGACGGTTTCGTCGCGCGCTATCTGGGCGCGGCCAATCTGTTGCCGGCGCAGGTCGCATTCAGCATGGGCGACGTGCGCTACAACGAACGCGAGCGGGTGGCCTGTGTGCGGCCGGAAGCGCTGCGCATCGTGCCGCTCGGCGAAGGTCAGTTGCATGGCGCGATTACGTCGGTCGAATGGTACGGCGCGGTGTTGTCGGTGTCGGTCGCTTTGGACGCGTTACCTGACGAGCCGGCGTTCGTCACCATGCAGCGCGGCCAAGGCATGATGCCGGAGAAGGGCGCGCGTGTTTCCCTGCGTTATGAGGCTGACGATGTCGTCCTTATCAACCCCTGATACACCCGATTCGGTGAGCGCGGCCGCTGCCGAAGCTCGCCGCAGCGCGAGCGCGGCCTCGCACACGGCGGCGGTGAAGCGTCGCGAACGCGCGGCGCAATGGCACCTGCTGTTCCTTGCGGTAGTCGTGCTGGGTCCGCTGGTGATCTATCCGCTCGTGCGTCTGGTGCTGCTGAGTTTCACCGGTCCGCACGGTTTGAGCCTGCAGGCCTATTCGGCGTTCTTTGGCAATCCGGAGACGCGTGGCGTGGTCGGCACGACGCTGTGGATTCTGTTCGTGAGTGCCGGGCTCGCCTCGTTGCTCGGCATCGGCCTCGCGGCGCTATTGTTCTTCAAGCCGTTTCCCGGCGCGCGCCTGGTGACCCGTTTCCTGGAGCTGTTCGTCGCGTTCCCGTCGTTTCTGGTCGCCTTCACACTGATCTTTCTGTACGGCTCGCAAGGCTCGGTCAGCATCGCCTTGCAGCAGCTGTTTCATCTCGAGGCGCCGCCACTCAATTTCCTGTTCGGCGTGGGCGGCGTGATTCTCGCGGAAGTGGTCTTCTACGCGCCGTTCGTCGTGCGTCCTACGCTGGCGTCGTTCGCCACGCTCGACATGCGTCTGATCGAAGCCGCCCGCAGTCTCGGCGCGAGCGGCTGGATGGTCGCGTTCAAGGTGATCCTGCCGCTCGCGTGGCCGGGCATCGCCGCGGGCACGATCCTGTGTTTTCTGCTGACGTTGAACGAGTTCGGCATTCTGCTCGTGCTCGGCAGCGCGCATCTGATCACGCTGCCGGTCGCGATCTACAGCTCCGCGACCGTCGACCTCGATCTGCCGACCGCCGCCGCCGGCGCGGTCGTGATGCTGATCATGTCTTTGTCGCTGTACGCGTTGTACCGCGAGGTCAACAGTCGCAAGGTGAAAGGAGCGGGCCATGGCCGTTGAACTCGACCCGACCGTTTTGCCGGTCATGCACAAGAAGGCGCGGCCGGTGCGCCGCAGTCTGCCGGTGCGCATTCTTGGCAGCCTGCTTCTCGGCTTTGCCGCGTTGCTGTGCTTCTGGCTGTTCGTCTTGCCGGTGCTGGTGGTCGCGCTATCGAGCGTGGCCGGGCACTGGTCGGGCACCATCCTGCCGGACAGCCTCAGCATGCGCTGGTTCGAACGGCTGGGTTCCAGCGACTTCGACGCGCTGAGGACGAGCCTCGAAATCGGCATGGGCGTCGCCGTGCTCGGCACGATTCTCGGGTTGTGGCTGGCGTTGGCGCTCGAAGGACGCGACCGGCGCGGTCTCGGCGCGTTCGTCGACACCATTGCGATGATGCCCAACGGCGTGCCGAGCGTGGTGCTCGGCCTGGCCGTGCTGATCGCGTACCACAAGCGTCCGCTCGATCTGTCGAGCTCGGCGGCGATCGTCGTGTTCGTGCAACTCGCGCTGGTGCTGCCGTTCTGCTACCGCTGCGCAGCCGCTGCGTTGCGTCCCGAACTGACCATTCTGCGCGAAGCGGCCGCGAGTCTGGGTGCGCCGCCGTCGATGGTGCTGCGCCGCGTCGTGCTGCCGCAACTAGTGCCGGCGATCCGCGCGAGTCTCGCACTCGGCTTCGCGCTCTCGCTCGGCGAACTCGGCGCCACGCTCACCGTGTACCCGCCGGGCTTTGCGACGGTGCCGATCGTTGTGGTCGGTCAGGTGGAGCGCGGGTATTACCTGCCGGCCTCCGCGTTGTCGCTGATTCTGTTGATGGTCTCGCTTGCTGCGCTGCTGCTGATTGCGGCGCGTGTCCCACGCCGTCGAGTGGACTGACGAGCGCCTCCTGATGGTAGTGCTTGCATGACTTGACGGCGCGCAAGCGCATATCCCTATCAATGTGGCAAAATTTGTCAAAATGACCGAATATATGCAAACTGCTTCTGTCGATCCGATTGAGGTTGTGCGCAGGCATTCGCTGACGACGCTGGTTCGCGACGAAATCGAACGGCACATCATCGAAGGGTTGCTCGCGCCTGGCGACAAACTCAACGAAGCCGACTGGGCCGCGCGTCTGCAGGTATCGCGTGGGCCGGTGCGCGAGGCGTTTCGTGGGCTGGAACAAGCGGGCCTCGTGCGCACCGAGAAAAACCGCGGCGTGTTCGTGCGGACGGTGTCGCTGGCGGAAGCGGACGAGATTTACGCGGTGCGTGCGGTGCTCGAAGAGGCGGCGTGCCGGATGCTGGCTGCGCGTATCGATGCACGCAAGCTTGCCGCGTTGCGCGAGCGGTTCGACGCGATGCGCGCGGCGCTCGACGCCCAGGATCACGATGCCTACGCGCGCGTCAATGTGGCGTTTCACGACGCTATCGTGGCGGCATCGGGCAACGGCAAGCTGTATGAGACGTATCGAAGGCTGGTGGGCGAGTTGAGCCTGTTTCGCCGCGCCGCGCTGGTGGTGCATGCCGACGCGATGGAGCGCTCTCTCGCCGAACATCGCGCGATCCTGACGGCGCTGGCCTCGCGCGACGCCGAACATGCCGCCGCGCTGATGCATGCGCATGTGAACGGCGGCCTGCAGCGCGCGCGTGAGGCATGCGACCTGGCGGGGCCCCTCGGCGCGGTGCAGATGTCGGCAGTATCGGACGATTGAGACTGGCTGCAACGGATTGACTAGAGCACGCGTGCTCTCAACGCATGGAAGGTAACGATGGCAAACGCAAGCGAACGTACGATCGAAGTCAATGGCCGCAGCTACCGGCTGCCCGCGCAACCGACCGTCGTGGTGTGCGTCGACGGCTGTGAATACGATTACCTCGAAGCCGCGGTCGCGGCGGGCGTAGCGCCTTTCATCGGCAAGATGCTCAAGAGCGGCGCGGCCTTCAAGGGCGACTGTGTGATTCCGTCGTTCACCAACCCGAATAACCTCTCGATCGTGTGCGGCGTGCCGCCCTCGGTACACGGCATTTGCGGCAACTACTTCTGGGACCCGGACGCGAACGGCGGCGAAGGCGCGGAAGTGATGATGAACGATCCGGCCTATCTGCGCGCGGGGACCTTGCTGGCCGCCGCGGCGGAAGCAGGCGCCGCGGTTGCCGTAGTCACAGCGAAAGACAAGCTGCGCCGGCTGCTCGGCTGGCAACTGAAGGGCATCTGCTTCTCGGCGGAAAAAGCCGACAAGGTGACGCGCGAAGAAAACGGCATCGACGAAGTGCTCGACCTGGTCGGCTTGCCGGTGCCGGATGTGTACAGCGCGGGTTTGTCCGAGTTCGTGTTCGCCGCCGGCGTGCGGCTCGCGGAAACCCGCAAGCTCGACCTGATGTATCTGTCGACCACCGATTACATCCAGCACAAATGGGCGCCGGGCACCCAAGGCGCGAACGCGTTCTACGCGATGATGGATGGCTACCTCGCCAGGCTCGATGCGCTCGGCTGGGTGATCGGCCTGACCGCCGACCACGGCATGAACGCCAAGCACGACGAGAAGACCGGCGAGCCGAACGTGATCTATCTGCAGGACGTGCTGGACGATTGGCTCGGTGTTCGCCGCGCCCGTGTCATCTTGCCGATTACCGATCCGTATGTCGTGCATCACGGCGCGCTCGGTTCGTTCGCGACGATTTACCTGCCGCACGATGTGAGCGTCGCGCAGGTGATCGAACGGATCGGCGGTTTGCAGGGCATCGAAGTGGTCCTCGACAATCGCGCCGCATGCGAGCGCTTCGAACTGCCGAACGACCGCGTGGGCGATATCGTCGTGGTCAGTACCCAGCACGTGGTGCTCGGCACGCGTCGCGATGAACACGACCTGTCCGGACTGACCGTCCCGTTGCGCTCGCATGGCGGGATCTCCGAGCAGGAAGTGCCGCTGCTGTTCAATCGTCGCGTCGAGGGACTGCCCACCGATAAACGGCTGCGCAACTTCGATATCTTCGACGTCGCATTGAATCACGTGTCGGCATCATGAACGCCGTGCTGCGGGACCATCCGGCATTTCGTGCGGAAGCGCTGCGGCTCAAAGGCGAGCGCGCGACGCGCTCGCGCACGCTCGACGTGTTCGACCCTTTCACGGGGACACGGGTGGGCACGGTCCCGCTGGCGAGCATCGACGACGTGCGTGCCGCGTTCGAATACGCTGCCGCGTATCAGGCGAAGCTCACACGCTACGAGCGCTCACAGATTCTCGAACGTGCGGCGGCATTGCTGCGGGAGCGGACCGAGGAAGCTTCGGACCTGATTTCGCTCGAGTCGGGTTTGTCGAAGCAGGATTCGCGCTACGAGATCGGCCGCGTCGCCGATGTGTTCAAGTTCTCTTCGATCGAAGCCTTGCGCGACGACGGTCAGAGTTTTTCCTGCGATCTCACGCCGCATGGCAAGAAGCGCCGTGTGTTTTCGCAGCGCGAGCCGCTGGCGGGTGTGATCGTGGCGATTACGCCGTTCAATCATCCGATGAACCAGGTCGCGCACAAGATTGCGCCGGCAATCGCGACGAATAATCGTGTGGTGCTCAAGCCGTCGGAGAAGGTGCCGCTGTCGGCGTTGTACCTGGCGGACATTCTGTATGAAGCGGGTTTGCCGACGCCGATGCTGCAGGTGCTGACCGGCGATCCGCGCGAAATCGCCGATGAACTGATTACGCATCCTTTGGCCGATCTCGTCACTTTCACCGGTGGCGTGGCGATCGGCAAATACATTGCGGCGAAGGCGGCTTACCGGCGCGTTGTGCTGGAACTGGGCGGCAACGATCCGCTAATCGTGCTGGAAGACGCCGATCTCGATCGTGCGGCGACACTAGCCGTGCAGGGTTCGTACAAGAACTCCGGGCAGCGGTGTACTGCGGTCAAACGAATGCTGGTGCAGAAGAGCATTGCGGCAGACTTCACCGATCTGGTCGTGGAGAAGACGCGCGCATGGACCTATGGCGATCCGTTCGACGCGTCCAATCAGATGGGCACCGTGATCGACGTCGCCGCAGCGCAACTATTCGAGGCGCGTGTGAACGAGGCCCTCGCGGGTGGCGCGCGCTTGCGCATCGGCAATCAGCGCGACGGCGCGCTTTATTCGCCGACGGTGCTGGATGGCGTCGACCCGTCAATGACGCTGGTGCGCGAGGAAACGTTTGGCCCGGTGTCGCCGATCATTACCTTCGACACGCTCGACGACGCTATTCGTATCAGTAACGGTACGCCATTCGGGTTGTCGTCCGGTGTGTGCACGAACCGGCAGGACGCGATCACGCGCTTCATCAATGAATTGCGCGTGGGGACGGTCAACGTGTGGGAAGTGCCGGGATACAGGATCGAACTGACGCCGTTCGGCGGCATCAAGGATTCCGGGCTTGGCTATAAGGAAGGTGTTCAGGAAGCGATGAAGAGCTTCACCAATCTGAAGACCTTCTCATTACCGTGGGAGTAAGAACGTGGCATTGAGTCTGAACGACATCCGTTCGTTATATGAGCAATATGGCAAGCTCGCCTATAGCGGTGAACCGGTGACGCAGCTTGAACATGCGCTGCAGAGCGGCGCACTGGCGGAAGAGGCGGGTGCCGACGATGAACTTGTCGCCGCCGCGTTTCTGCATGACCTCGGTCATCTGCTGAATCTGCAAGGCGAAACGCCGACGGAGCGGGGCATCGACGATCTGCATCAGTATTTCGCGCTGCCGTTCTTGCGGCCGGTGTTGTCGGACGCCGTGTTGGAGCCGATCCGGCTGCACGTCGACGCCAAGCGCTGCCTATGTGCAATCGACGATGCGTACTTCGGCCAGCTTTCCGCCGATTCGGTGCGTAGCCTGGAATTGCAAGGGGGCATCTTCAGCAAGGAAGATGCAGAGGTGTTCCTGCAAAGGCCCTACGCTGAAGACGCCTTGCGCCTGCGCAAATGGGACGACCGCGCCAAAGAAGAGAGCCGCGCGACGCCGGGGCTCGATCATTATTTGAGCGTGGTCGAGCGGGTGATGCAGAAGCACGTGGCTGCCTGAACGAGGTGGTTTTCGGCAGAGCGTCGGGGAGCTTGTTGTGCCACTCGTTTTCAATTCTCGCGCCATTTCTGGCGCAGTCCATGCATATCAAAATAACGCTTGCAAGGGGCCGTGCGGCTCGCTAGAATCTCGCTCTTTCGTGCTTCGGACACCGGGGCACGGGAGGCGGGAGAGCCAGCAGTGGCAAGGCTTTGCGCGAAGTGAGCGGGTTGAAAAGTTTGAAAAAACCTGTTGACGGCGTAGCGAAAGTTCTTCATAATCTCGTTTCTCTGCTGCTGATGCAGCGACGCAGAACGAAGCGGTGCCGGGTGGTTGAGGTTGGCGGCGGTTCGGTGGTGAATGCGTACTTGATCTTTAAAAATTAACAGCCGATAAGTGTGGGCGCTTGATGCGCGACGCGCCGGTGGGTTCTTCGGAGTCTGCCGGGAAGCGAAAGTATCAAGTCTCACACTAGTATTAAAGGAAGGTTTTCCTGCTGGGGTGGATTCACGCCGGCAGGATGATCATTCGTCAGTACGTTGAGTGAGCGACCGGGTTCGCAAGAGCCCGAAAAACAGTAACAGGTTTGAACTGAAGAGTTTGATCCTGGCTCAGATTGAACGCTGGCGGCATGCCTTACACATGCAAGTCGAACGGCAGCA